>WYBG01000418.1 GCA_011526015.1 Deltaproteobacteria bacterium
GCGGTTTTAAAAGTTGCCACAAAGGCTCTAAGACTTGAGGGTTCACTAAAAAATGTTTAAAATTCTTGGTGAAACTTTGTGATTTAGTGGCTTCGTGGCCAAAGTTTGGACTTTTAAAACAGATTCTTAGACTATTTGCCAGCAATTTCAGGCCAAACTCGTTCCCATCCCGGCGTTCCGGGATGGGAACGGAATAATTCCCGAAACTCTGTTTCGCTTGCCGGGAAACAAGCCGGCATTCTACGCAATTCACGCTCTCGAAACAAAGTTTCGAGTATTCGTGCGTTCCCAAACAGAGTTTGGGAACGAGATTGGTAGCCGAATGTTCACCGTAATCGCTTGGGTTTACGCCTATGCGGCCATCCGGGAGGACAGGGGCTTCGTCGTGAGTTCAGCCGAACGGTGGGTGCTGCGGTTTCTTGCCAGGCTCAACCTCGGGAGTTTTCCCGGGGCTGTACCCCTTGACCCACCCCTTAATTACCAATTGCCAATTACCAAATTGGGCTGCTACATTAAATTTTTCCAACCCCCTTACCGGATCACCATAAACTTGCCCTTTTTTTCCTCTCCGTTGAACCGCGCCACGTAAATATACACCCCGCTGCCGACCAGGTCGCCAACGCGGGTGCGTAAATCCCAGGCCACTCCGCCGCTTCCCGAGGTCTCTTCCAACCGCTGCAAGAACTGCCCGGATGCGCTGAAAATGAAAATTTCACAGCCTTTTGGCAAATTCGCAAACATCAGATCATTATGGGCAGCCTGGCCCTTGTAAGGATTGGGATAAACCAGCACTTCCGCCAGGCTTTCCGTGCTGAGGATGATCGCCAGGCGGTTGGCCCTGGTGTTATCGAGCAGAAAACCGCCCGCGTCTTTCAGGTTTTTTACGGTAAGGTAGTAGGGAACCCCTAAGCTGCCCAAACGGGTGTCGCTGCTGACGGAGAGATGCACCACCCCGGCGTCGCTGCTGTCAAGCTGCGCCAGGATGATTTTCCCATCCGGCTCCAGAAAATAATTTTCCGGGTTCTGCGCGGAAGCGGTTTCCAACTCCCGGCTGAATTTCAGGCGCAGGTAGTGCTTGCCGGAGTAGCTCACGGATTGGAGATAAAAGGGTTCGCCCGCGGGCAGGTATTCAAACGAAACCAGCAGGGGCTGGCCGGGCAGCGGGGTATGTTGAAGATCGCTGAGGCCGGCCATTTCCAGGTGGTTCGCCCGGGAAGAAAATTCTTCCAAAAAAGAGAGCAGCACTTCCCGGCGGTTCTCCCCACGAATGGCGCTGGCGGGGTGTATATTTTCGTTCGAGCCGCTCAACAGGCGATAATTTTCCGTTGTAAAAGCCGCGTCAGACATCGCCTCGTTGAAGCGCAAGCGCACCTGGCGGGCGGAAAGCGCTTCCGCACCCAGGAGAACCGGCGGCGTGTTGGGCTGCGCCGATACGGGGCTGCTGAAACCGCTTTCCGGTTCCGGGAAGCTGAAATCCACCCGGGTAACGGTGTAAGTGTAGAGCGTATCGGGATGTACCAGGGAATCCGTGAACGCCGGGGATTGGGTGGAGTCGCGCAGCGTTAAAGCGCCGGACAGGCCGGTTTTGCGATAAATTTTGTAGTAATTCGCTGCGGGACTTTCCCGCCAGTCCAGGCGAATCGTGGCCGTATCCAACGGCACGGCCTGAAGCTGAAGCGGCGGAGAGGGGCGATTCTGATCGGGGTTGGCTTCGAAGCGGAGGATTCCCGCATCGCTATTCATCAGAACCTCCGGCAGGCCGTTGCGGTCGAAATCCTCCGCCAGCGCCAGGTTGCTGTTGAGGCCCTCGCGATACCAGGCCACGGAGAATTCACCCTGGTCGAATTGCAGCACGTAAGCGTTCGGGAAGGGGGTGAAAATGATTTCGCTGCGCCCGTCGCCGTCCAAATCCGCCGCGCTAAGCCCGTTGTGGATTCCCGGCTGCACCGTTACCCCGTGCACGTTCTGCTGCCCGATCATTTCAAAGGTGTTGTTTCCGGCGGATTTCCACGCCGTCAGCGCCCAGAATTTGCTATTGACGTTGGATTCCCGCAGCACCTCCGGCAGGTTGCGCACCGCGCTGAGCAGCTCCTTCTGCCCGTCCCCGTCCAGGTCCGCGGCTTGCAGCAGGCTGTTGCCGCCCCGCCCGGGCAGCCGGGTTGACCATATAAATTGATACTGGCCGGTTGCATCTTCTTCATAGATATAGAGATCGCCGTCGGTATCCTCCACGGCGATTTCCCGCAGGCCGTCGCCGTCGAAATCTTCCACCACCGCCCAGGGCACCCCGAACTGGTTATTGCCGGGGGTGACCTCACCGGGCAGCATTTGCCGCAAGGTAAGCTGGTGCGCCGCGCTAACGTCAAAAATGCGCCAGCGCCCGAAATTGAGGGCCAGCAACTCCGGTTCGGGATCATTATCCAGGTTGATCAGGCGGCTGGCCCAAAAATTGGCGGTATCCTGCCAGACCACGGCGTTGGGAAACTCCCCCGGCGCGTTGCCCCCCAACAGCAGAGACCTGGCCCCGTAGCCGCCCAACAGTTCCAGCCCCCCGGCGGGGTGAATTTTGGCGGCCTCGCGGGGGATCAGGGGAAAATCGGTCAGCTGCCGCGTCGCCCACTGGCCGTCGAGATATTCCCAGGCTTGCAGGGGGCCGAATTTGCTCCCATCGATCAATTCCGAGATCACGAACTCCCGGCGCTGGTTTTCATTGAAATCCGTGCCGAAGGGCATGAAAAAGCCGCTTACCGGCAGTTGCTCTTTTTCGGATAACAGGGTTTGCGGCGGGAGGGCCTCGGGAAGATTCAAGGGGTAGTATTGCCCCTCGTTGTCATAAATCGCCTCCAGGCCCGCGGAATTGCGCAGGTGCAGGTAAAACTCGATGGCGCCGCTAATGTCTTCCTGGGAGAGGATGAAATTGTGCTCGTCCTGAAAATATTGGGAGATTTTGGAAAAGAAAGGTTGCGTATTGCGTATTGCGTATTCCGTATGGAGGATTGGCTGAGAGTGTTGGGAGCTTTTCGATAAAGTAAATGTACGCTCGCCGGCGCGGCGGTAAAAGAGGGTGGCGACGGTGGGGTCGTCGGTTTGAAAGCGGACCAGGAAGCCGTTTTGCGGGCCGATCAGCATCGCCGTGCTATGGAGCTGGCTGGGAACCGGGGGCGTGTGGTCGATAGCAAAGATAGTTTTATAGACCATGTCGCTCAACCCGTGCTGTTTGAGGCGCAACTCCAGGGTGTAGGTGGTGTCGGGCAGGGCGGCAAGATTCCAAACCGTTAGAGTATCTTGCAGCGCCTGCACGCCGAAGACTTCCGTGATGGGGGTCCAGTGGAAGGGATTCTCGCCGGTTCCGTAGGCCAGGGCGTAAGAAATCAGCCGGGGACCAAAAACCGTTCCGGTGACGGCGATCTCATCCGCCGCAGTGCCGCTGCCGGTGGCCGGCGCGGTAATCTCCGCGTAGCCCTGCTCTCCGATGGTCAGGCTGCGTTGCAAATCCACCAGTCCGTGCCCGTAAAAAGGATCCCACCCGAAGTAGCCTAAATCGCGGCAGCCGGCGTAGAGCGCCCCTTTGGCCTGCTCGGGAGCGTAAGCGGGATAATAGGAAATGATCAGCGCCAGCGCCGCGCAGACTACCGGCGCGGAAAAAGAGGTGCCGTTGTTGATCCCATAGGCATCGCCGATCTGGGTGGAAAACACCTCCACGCCCGGCGCGACCAGGTTGATCTTGCTGCCGTAGTTGGAAAATCCCGCCAGTTTGTTGGCGGAATCCGTGGCCCCCACGGAGATAGTTTCATCGAACGCCGCGGGATAGTTTAGGGAAGCGTTGCCGCTGTTCCCGGCGGAGGCGACGAAAATCACCCCCTGGCCGACCCCGTACTGGATGGCGTCGCGCAGCAGGTAGGAGAAAGCGTTATCCCCGAAGCTCATGTTTACCACTTTGCAGCCGTTGTCGATGGCGTAGAGGATCGCTTCCGCCACGTCGTCTTCCTCTAAGAAACCGGAGGCGGTGCCGGCGCGCAGGATCATCACCCGCGCTCCCGGCGCCGCCCCGCTAATGCCGATGGCGTTATTCTGCCGCGCGGCGATGATGCCCGCCACCGGGGTGCCGTGCCCGCTGCCGAATTCATCCATGGGATCGTTATCCGGCTCCAAATAATCGCCCTGGTCGGGAAAATTGGGCGCGTCGGTGAAGTCCCAGCCGATTACGTCATCGATGTAGCCGTTGCCGTCGTCGTCGATGCCGTTGAGGTCCAGGGAGTCGAGAACGCCGTTGTCGTTGAGGTCTTCCGCCGAATTGATCCACAACTGCCCTTGCAAATCTTCATGGCGGTAGTCAACGCCGGTGTCGATCACTCCCACGATGACCGAGGCCTGCCCCGCTTCGATATCCCAGGCCGCCGGGGCGTTGACGTTGCGCAAATACCATTGCTCGGAAAAGAGCGGGTCGTTGATCTCCGCAGAGACGCGATAGGCGCGGTTGGGTTCGGCATAGACCACTCCCGGCAGGGCGCTTAATTTTTGAATAACGGTTTCCGCCTCGGCGGGGGAATCGAACCGCCAGCGCTGTACGTTTTGCAGCGCCTCCGGCAGAGCGGCGCGGCGGGGAGCATCGAACAGGGTGGAGACATTTTTCGGAGGGTGTTGATCCAAAACTTGCTGAAGATTGGCCTCGCTGCTGAAATAGGGTTGCGGAGAGCCTTTTTGCGCCGGCGCGACGGAGATTTGGGGGGCAAGGCGCACGATGAGCTCTTGCGCCGGTAACCACCCGCTGCACGGGAGCAGGAGGGAAACAATCATCAAACGGATATTGGCGTTCAACCACGTTCTCCTTGTATAAGACCTCAAAGGTTTTGAAAACCTTTGAGGTCTGTGGGCCAGGCCACGTAGATAGTCGGCTCCATGTCTCGCAACATAAGCCCGGCTTTGCCAATATAATGCCGGGAAGGTCCGGCTGCAAAGCGGCAGTGAGATTGGGCAGCAAAAAAAGACTATGGGCTCGAGGTGTAGTTTTTCTGTTTGCGAAAATCGGGATGAAAGAGTACCTTCTTTAAAAGTTTTATCTCAGTTTTAACCAACGAGGAAAAAACCTATGCAAAAGAGTCTCTTCTTTTTGGTTTGTTTTGCTATCTTAGCTTAATCGTGTGGCGAGCGAAGCAAACCCAGCGGGCTTTTTTCGGTCAGAGTAAACGACAAAACTGGTTATATAGATCGAACGGGGAAAATAATCATCGATCCGCGGTTTGATGCTGCCTTGAGCTTTTCCGAAGGGCTGGCAGGGGTAGAGATTGGCGGCAAGTGGGGCTATATCGATAAGGCGGGGAAGTATGTGTGGAATCCCACGGATTAGGTAAATGGGCAGCGAAATCAGATAAAGAGTAAACCAGTGTGAAAACGGTCCTGGTGATTAATACTGGCGCAGGTTTCATAAATGTCAATCATCCGAAAAATTCGCCAGAAGATACTTGATCGGGATTACTATCTATCTTCCCATGCGGAAGACGAGATGCTAAACGATAACCTGGGACGGAATGACGTTGAAAGAGTTATTCTAACCGGCAAGATAAATCGCAAATTAACCGGTGATATTAGTGGCACGAGATACCGAATTGAAGGCTCGGCAAGGGATGGAAGAAAGGTGTATGTAATCTGCCGGCATAGAGAAGATGGCAGCCTTATCATCATAACCGTATATACCGTATCGGAGGAAATATGATTTGTGAATTCTGCGGCGGGCAAACCGCAAAGAAGAAAGTAAAACGGCACCATTGGCTTCATGGCAAATTATACATCATTGAAAACGTGGAAGCCGAAATTTGTTCTCAGTGCGGGGAGCGATATTTTCACGCAAAAACCCTCGATGAGATAGACCGCCTGTTAACCAGCACGCATGAAGTTAAAGAAAGAATCGAAGTGGAAGTGGTGAGCTTGTAACCAAAGGGAAATTCTCTGCACCACAATAGAGGTTGAGCCATGTCAGCAAACCTTACCGCAGAAGTCTTTCAAGATGAAATTGCGATTTCATTTCTCTCAGCCCTGAAGAATACCTTTTGGCCAGAAGTCGCTTATATCAAGAAAAAAGGCTAAAATAACGCGAAAAAATTTTTTTCATACCTGCGTGAAACACTTATATGGCAAATGTTTCACAGGTATTCTTCAGGGCTGCCTTTCTCTTTCCCGTCTTGGAGATTATCGCCGGATTCTTTACATTCTCCCCTGCTAACAAACATATGGAGGCTCTTCATGTTAGTCAAAGAAAAGGTCAATCAAGCTAAAGGCATTTTAAAAGAGTTCGGGGTGGATTGCTGGCTTACCTTCGTGCGCGAGAGCGGGATCACCCCCGATCCTTCCCTGTCTTTCCTGGTCACGTCGGACGTCACCTGGCACTCCGCCTTTATCATTGCCGCTTCCGGGGAGACCCGCGCCATCGTCGGGCAGTACGATAAGAAAACGATTGAGGATCTGGGCGCATACGATGCGGTCATCGCCTACGTGCAGAGCATCAAAGAACCGTTTCTGAGTTACCTGAAACAGCTCAACCCCAACAAAATCGCGGTCAATTTCTCCAAAGGCAGCGAAATCGCCGACGGGCTGACGCACGGGATGTATTTGATCCTGCAAGACCTGCTATCTGAGGCCGGGATGCAAGAGCGGCTGATCTCCTCGGAAAAGATCGTCTCCGCCCTGCGCCAGCGCAAAACCGCCGCGGAACTGGAGCGCATGAAGGGGGCGATCCGCTTCACCGAGCAGGTCTTCGGCGAAGTCGCCGGGTTCATCAAACCGGGAAGAAGCGAGAAGGAAATCGCCGCGTTTATGATAAACCTGATGAAGCAGGCCGGGCTGGCCTCCGCCTGGGACGTGAATATGTGTCCGGCCGTGTTTACCGGCCCGGATACCGCCGGTGCCCACTATGGCCCCACGGATCGCAAGGTTGAAAAGGGGCAGGTGCTGAACATGGATTTTGGGGTGAAATACCAGGATTACTGTTCGGACTTGCAGCGCACCTTTTACATCCTGCAGGATGGTGAAACGGAAGCCCCGCCGGAGGTAAAAAAAGGGTTCGACGCCATCTTGAATTCCATTGAATCCGCCCGCAAAGCCTTAAAACCGGGCGTTCAAGGATATGAGGTTGATGCGGTGGCGCGGAACATCATCGTAAACGCCGGTTATGAAGAATTTCCCCACGGACTGGGACACCAGGTCGGCCGTTTTGCGCACGACGGAACCGCCCTGTTAGGCCCCAGGTGGGAAAAATACGCCAACAAGCCCTTCGAGAAAATCGAAGAAGGGATGGTTTTTACCATCGAGCCGCGCCTGACCGTGCCCGGCCGCGGGGTGGTGACCATCGAAGAGATGGTGGTGGTGACCAAGAGCGGGGCGGAGTATCTTTCCCATCCCCAACAGGAACTGATTTTGATTTGAGCGCAAGATGTAGTTCCCAACATTCTGGGATCATTTATGGCAGAATGATTGATTGGCAGAATAATCTTCCCCTCGCACACCGGAATGCCGGATAATTATTCTGCGGCCGGCCTTCCGGGATGGGGGCTACTGTTTCAACTTCGGTCAAATCTTATCTTGCCATAATAACAGTCTGGCAATAAAAACGCATAAGCGAGGAATGGAAACCGGGCATGGAAATCATGCGTACGGTATTGCTGTGGGCTTCGGAAAATCAATGGATGCGCCGCAACGTTCCGCGTCTGGGTTTTGTGCGCAAGGCGCTGAAGCGGTTCATGCCCGGCGAAGACGTGGCCGAGACCATCGAGGCGGCCAAATCCTTGCGGGATAGAGACATTACCACCATTTTCACCCACCTGGGAGAAAATATTGCGGATCTATCCGCAGCCGGGGAGGCCGCCAAGCATTACCTGGTGCTGCTGGATTGGATCGCGGCGGAAAAACTGCCCACGGAAATCTCCCTTAAGCTTACCCAGATCGGTTTCGATCTCTCCGAAGAGCAGACCTACCGGAACTTCAGCGCCATTGCTGCCCGTGCGGCGAGTATGGGCAATACCGTGTGGATCGACATGGAAGGAAGCGCCTACACCCAGAGGACCATCGACTTTTATCGCCGGGCAAAAAGGGCACATGCCAACGTGGGCTTGTGCTTGCAAGCCTATTTATACCGCACCGAACAGGATATCGCCGATCTGCTCCCCCTCTCCCCCGCCATCCGGCTGGTAAAGGGCGCGTATCGGGAGCCGAAGGAGATTGCTTTCGAAAAAAAGAGCCAGGTGGATCAAAATTACCTGAAACTTTCCAAACAGCTATTGCGAGCCTCCCGGGAGGGCAAGGTTAGAACGGTGCTGGGCACTCATGACCTCAACATCATTGCGGAGTTGGAGGAATTTGCCGCCCGGGAGGGGATCGGCCGCCAGCGCCTGGAATTTCACCTGCTCTACGGGATCAAAACCGCGGAGCAGCGCCGCCTCGCCAAAGCGGGCTACCGGGTGGGGGTGCTGATCAGTTACGGCGAATTCTGGTATCCCTGGTACATGCGCCGCCTGGCCGAGCGCCCGGCCAATTTGATGTTCGTGTTGAAAAATGTGTTTCCCGGGTGAATGGCCCGGTGAACCGGAGAATCGGCGAACCGGCGATGGCTGAATCATAAAAGGGTATGGTTTTCACCGGTAGCCTCCCCGTTTCCCCGGTTCTTCCCTTCTCCACTTCAATTCATTATGTAAAGAGAGAAACCCATGTTTAAGGGAATTTTTCCCCCCATCGCCACCCCGTTCGTCAATGATGAGGTGGCCTACGATAAATTAGCGGAAAACCTGGCCCGCTGGAATCAAACCGGGCTGAGCGGCTACGTGGTGCTCGGTTCCAACGGCGAGAGCGTTTATTTAACCCGAGATGAGAAGCTGAAACTCATTGAAGCCGCCCGAAAGCATATCTCTGATGATAAAGCCCTCATCGCCGGCAGCGGCTCCGACTCCATCCGGGAAACCGTCTCCCTCACCAACGAAGCTGCTGAACTCGGCGCAAACGCGGCGCTGATCCTCACTCCTTCCTTCTACAAAGGCCAGATGAAGCACGAGGCCTTTCTCACCTACTTCAGGGCGGTGGCGGATCAATCCCGAATCCCTCTCCTCATCTACCAGGTGCCCAAGTTTACCGGGGTGAGCATCGAAGCGGAGACCGTGGCGAAGTTAGCGGAGCATCCCAATATCATCGGGTTAAAAAGCAGTTCGGAGGATTTGGCCTACTTAGGAGAGGTGATTCGCCAGACCCCGGCAGATTTTCTGACCTTCGTGGGAACCGGCTCGGTGCTCTACGCGGGATTGTGCTTAGGCGCGGCGGGGGGCATCCTGGCGCTGGCAAATGTGGCTCCCGGGGAGTGCGTGCGCATTCAGGAGCTTTTTGAGCAGGGCAAACACCGGGAAGCGCGGGAGCTGCAGCTGCGCCTGCTGGCGGTGAACCGGGCAATCACCGCCCAATACGGCGTTCCCGGCCTGAAGGCGGCGATGGACCTGGCCGGTTATTTCGGCGGGGAGCCGCGCGCGCCGTTGAAGTACCCGGGCGAGAAAGAGGTAGAAAACCTCAAATCGCTTTTGCGAAGCGCCGGGCTGCCTGGCAATTCTCATCCGGCATGATGGAGGGGATACCGGATTACAGATGCCAGATACCGGATGCCGCGGATTGTTTGAGTTTATCCGGGATCCGGGATCAGGCATCCGGGATCAGTTCTACCGATGCCTCCCGCAGTCGCTGCACGATCATCACGGTATGGTCATCCACCCGGGGATGCCCGGCATAGAAGGATTGCAGGTCCTTCTCTAAGAGGGTTTTTATTTCCTCCGCCGGGCGGGTTCGCAATTGATCCAATTGCTGTTCCAGGCGGCTTTCATCGTATAATTCCCGGTTTTCCGCAGCGCCATCTGCAGGAGCTGCCAGGGGGCGGCTGGCCTCCACCATGCCGTCGGTGTAGAGCGCCAGGGTATCGCCGGGCTTAAAACGAATCTGCATCGGCTTTAAATTCTGCTCGAAAATCTGCTGCCGGGCAGTCAGACCGATCCCGATCCCTTTGGTCTCCAAATAGCGTATTTTTTGAGCTGAATCTTCAGAAATAAACAGCGGATGGGTATGTCCCGCCCGCACGAAAGTGAATTCATGCCTTTCAATATCTAACATTCCCACGATAGCGGTGACGAAAATCTGCCGGTCCACCATCGCGGCGGTAAAATATTCGTTCAGGCGGAGGCAAATCTCTCGCGGCTCTGCGGTGAACTGGCGGGAGAAACGGATCAGGCTCATACACTGGGCCATGTAAAACGCTGCGGAAGAGCCTTTGCCGGATACATCGCCGATGGTGAGCAAAAAACGTTTGGGTTCCCCGGAATCGCCGGCCGGGAGCGGAAATGCGTCATAAAAATCGCCCCCCACCTCCGTGGCGGTATGCAGAGACGCGGCAATGCGGTAGCCGGGTATCTTTGGCAACTCCCGGGGCAGCAGGCTCAACTGCACGTTGCGGGCGTTTTGCAGCTCGAATTGCAACCGCTCTTTTTCCCGCGCCTCCGAAATGGTCTGCTTGAGCCGCACCCCCATTTCGTTGAAGTGCTCCGCCAGCTCGACGAATTCATCCTCCCCCTCGAATTTGATCTTGTAATCCAGGTTGCCGCCGGAAATCTCCTGGATGCCCTGTTTCAGTTGTTTGAACTTCTGCACGATGATCTTGTTGATGCGGGAACCGAATTTGACCATCCGCCGGATCACAAAACCGTTCAAGAGCAGGTACACCAGGGCCATGACCAGAAGGATCGGTCCCAGGCCGGACCAAAGCTTCCAGGAGGTCACGTCCAGAACTACGTCAAATGCAAAAAAGCTGTCCGAACCGGCGCCCACACCCCGGAAGGGCAAAAACACCCTGCCGAGGGTAAAGCCGGTAATCTCCTGCGCGCCTACTCTGATAGTCACCCGGTCGCTGTCCGCCCCGGCCGTTGCTTCCATCGCTACCACAAGGGTTGCCGAGGATTGTTTGGGAAGGATCGCAAAGGGAAAAAGGCGCACGTCGCGGTCCTGCTCCCAAAAGCTCAGGCGGTAAGCAAATGCGGCCCATCTTTCCGGTTCAAAAGAGTGGGCGGAAAGGGCGTTCCCGGCCAAAACCCGCAAATCTGCCAGTATTTCTTTCATGAACAACGAGTCCACCGGGACCAGGTGGATATAACTGCTGTCGCCGGAGGCGCGCCGGGAGAAAAGAAAATTATCCGCTTCCGCGGCGTCCCCTTGTCCTCCCGTCTCCTCGCGGGGAATCCCGATTATGCAGCGGGCCGGGAGGGATTTCCAGTTGCGCAGCGGCTGGTATCCCGGCGGCGCAATCGCAACCGGGTCGCCGATCACCGAAAACCGATGATAGCTGAGCGTTTGCGCGTTCTCGCCTTTTTCAAGCCGTTCAAGCTTCTCCAGCAGCAGGTTGGAGAGATTTTGCGCCTGCCAGGCGGACAGGAAGAAGTAAAAAATCAACACCAGGGCAAAAAATTGCACCAGCTGGGGAAAAGTGGACTGAAACAGGCTGGAAATGTAGAGCTTTCTCGACAGGCTGGCATGGTTATACACCAGCACCACCGGAATCTTGATCAACAGGGCGATGAGGTACCATTTGAACAGCAGAAATAAAAATTGCGGAGCGGAAGACCACATCCAGGCGCTTTCTCCCGGGGTTGTTCCCGGCTGTCGCAGGGGATTCAGCCCGCTGGAAACTTCCAACAGCAGAAAAACAGCGACGAGATATATCCAGGATTCCAGGTAGGTCAGCTCTTCCAGCCAGGCGGTGCGGCGCAGGAGCAGGAAGAGCAGCAGGATTTGGAAAATCCACAGCCAGACGTCCTCGCTGCCGTTCCAGTAAAAGTAGAAGCCGTACCCCAGTACCGCGAACAGAAGAACCACGGCTTGTTTCCAATTGCTGTTCTGGTAGAGCAGGGCGCTGAAAATCAGCAGCAACCCTCCCAGGAGCGTGAACTGCACTAAGTGAGCGAAAATACCCGGCCCGGAGAAATCCCGGGAGGGGATTGCCACGCTCAACAGGATTTTTTCCAGGAGAAAGAGCAGAAAGAACAGGACCAGCAGGGCTTCCGGGAGGGGATTGATGCGCCGGTCGATCTCTCCTAAGAATTTGAGCAGGAAAAAAAGATTGACCAGCAGCGCCGGCGGCGCGGGGATGAGAAAATCCCGGAAACTCAACCCCACAAAGAATAACGAGACCAGCCAGCCGCTGCCATAAAGAATCAGTTGCGGCGACCAGGTTTCCCGGTTTTGCAGGGTTTTGATGAAGGCGTCGAGGCGCCGGGGAAAACGGTATTTGTTTTCTGCCAAGTTGGTCTCCTTGCCTACGGCACCCTAATTTACGGTTTGCATATTAAAATACAATTAACCGGGGTAAAATTTTACCGGATTTCCGCGCTTCAGGGCGGGAAAAACTCAATTCCTGCCGGCTGAAGCCGGGTAACCGGATTACTTCTACATCCGCACGGTTCATCCCTACTGTTCGACAAGCATCCCTGCTTGTCGAAGTGTTCGCCCCGCACCCGTCGATTACACGCGACGCTTGAAAATGATAGTTGCAGGGGCTATATTGACGTTTTCTGGCGATCAACTAAAATTCGGAAAGGTTCTCACATGGCAAATTCCCCCGCTCCCGCCCCGCAGGGCGCTTTTCATCCCTCCACCCGGCTCTACCGCTTTACGGTACTCTTTTTTGTCGCCTTGCTGACCTTCGGCAGTTACTTTGCTTACGACATCATCGGCGCGATTGCGCCCACCCTGGTAGAAGAACTGGGCGCCGCCCGGGGCACCATCGGCACCATATACACCGCTTACAGCGTGGCGGCGATTCTCTCCGTGCTGATCGGCGGGGTATTGATCGACTACCTGGGAACCCGGATGGCCAGCATGATTTTTTCTATCCTGGTATTTATCGGCGCGGCGTTGGTGGCCTTTGCCGACAGCCTGCCGGTTTTGTTTGCCGGGCGATTTATTTTCGGCGGCGGATCGGAGCCGTTAGTGGTAGCGCAGAGCGCCATTTTAGCGCGCTGGTTCAAAGGGAAGGAATTGGCGCTTTCTTTCGGGATCGCCCTGACGGTCAGCCGCCTGGGCACTTTGTTCAGCTTCAATACCGGGGAATTGATCGCCAAACATTTCGGAGGGTATCGCTACGCCTTGATCGCGGCGATGCTCTTCTGCGCCGTTTCCCTGGCCGCAAACGTGGTATATGTGCTCCTGGACCGCCGCGGCGAGAGGATGCTGCGGTTGAAGGACGAGGGAGGGGAAGGGAAAATCGTCTTCAAAGACGTCAAGGAATTCAAACTCAGTTTCTGGCACATTGCCATGCTCTGCGTGTTGTTTTATTCCGCGATATTCCCCTTTACCGCGCTTTCTACCGATTTCTTCGCGGATAAGTGGGGCGTCGCCCGGGTGGCGGATACCAGCGGAGGATTTTTCACCCAGGTATTCGGCAGTTTTCTGCACATGTTCAGCACCGCGGGAGGGATTTCTTCCATCATCATCTTTGCCTCCATGGTCTGCGCTCCCTTTGCCGGCCATTTCGTGGATAAAATCGGCAAGCGCGCCAGCCTGATGATCATCGGCTCCATCATTATGATTCCCTGTTATTTAATGATGGGGCTGACCGATATTTACCCCGCTTATCCCATGATCGCCTTAGGCGCAGCCTTTGTGCTGGTTCCCGCGGCGATGTGGCCATCGGTGCCCCTGATCGTGCGCAAAGAGGCGGTCGGAACTGCATTCGGGATCATTACCTTCATCCAGAACATCGGGCTGGCCCTATTCCCGGCTCTGAACGGCTGGCTGCGGGATACCACTCACAGCTACACCGCCAGCATGATCATGTTCTCCAGCCTGGGACTGTTCGCGCTGATTTTTGCCTTGCTGCTGAAACGCTCCGACGCCCGGGAGGGCGGGCTGCTGGAACGGGGACGATGATTCTGCTGCGGCGACGAACCGGGGTGTTCGTCTTACCTGCTTACGGCATCTGCGCTTTAACCCGCCGGTACTCCTCCACCATGTTCTCGATGATTTCCGCCACCGGCAGAATCCCCTCGATCAATCCCACGCCCTGCCCCGCGGAGAACACGGTTTTGTAGGAGACTTTGGATTTGTCATCCGCTAACAGGCTGCGGGCAGCGCGGGAAAGGGCGATCCAGCGCCGGACGCGCTTGCTGCGGGAGAGAATCTCTTCTCCCAAGCTGGTCTCCAGACCCACCGCTTCCAATTCTTTGGTGCGAATGAAATTTCCCGGAAAACCGTCCACTTTCGCGGTGTTGACAATGTCTTCCGGGCGGGAACTGAGAATGGCGCGTTTGTATTCCTCGCTCACCTCCGCCTCCGCGGAGGCGATGAAGCGGGTCCCAACGTACGCCGCCGCCGCGCCTAAGCTGAAGGCCGCGGCCATTCCCGCTCCATCTACAATGCTGCCCGAAGCGGCCACGGGCAGTTTCACCTGCCGCACTAAGTAGGGAATCAAGGCGAAGGGGGAAATCTCCCCGGCATGCCCCCCGGCCCCGCAGCCCACCGCGATCAGCCCGTCCGCTCCCAAATCCGCCGCTTTTTTGGCGTGTTCCAGCCCGATAACGTCACAATAAACCCTGGTTCCGGCCTGGTGGGCCAGGCGGATTACTTCCTTCGGGCTGCCCAGGGAGGTAATGATCAGGGGAACTTTTTCCTCCAGGGCGATCTCCAGGTGCCGCTGCTGGTACTTGTTGGATTTCTGCACGATGATGTTGATCCCGAAGGGCTTGCCGGTGAGAGATTTGATCTCTTTGATCGCTTCGTGATAGCGTTCTACCGGGCGGTAGTTCAAGGCCGGAAAAGTGCCCATCGCGCCGGCCTCGCAGACGCTGACGACCATTTTCACGCTGCTGACCAGAAACATCGGGGCGCAAATGATGGGGTACTTCAGGTTGAATTGCTCGCTAAAGGCGGTGCGAATGGCAATCGTGTCGGTTTTGGCGCTCATGAGCTGGTTTCCTCCTCGCTTTTCTTCTTCAGGGACAGAACCAAGGTGAATTTGGCGACCGGCTCCTCTCCCAACAGCGCCGGTACGGTCGCGACGATCTCCACCGGCATTTCCACCCGCTCGCCGGAGGCGACGGCCGCCTTTACCAGGTCGGCGATTTCCCGCCCCTGGACGCAGGTGAAATGCACGTCGCCTTCGGCGCGTTTCAGAAAATCCGCGTGCAGGCTTTTGAAGATCAGGGAAACCGGCTCCCCGCTCTCGCGAATGCGCTGCATGGCCAGGAATCCCCCGGCCAGGTCCGCCCCAATCGCCAGCGCCCCGAAATACATGGATTTCAGATGGTTTTTAGTGCGCCGGCGCAGGGGAATTTTGACCGTCACCGCTTCGGCGCTCAAATCCATCACCGAGGGGCGCACGTAAAAAAGCAGGGGAATTTTGGCGGCTCCGAAATAGCGAAGAAACAGGGTCGCCAGGGCGCGTTGGGATAATACTGCTGCTAAAAGGTTCATGGTTTCAAGCTCCCATTTTTTCGACGCGCTTAATTTCGCCAAACCGGGGCAGATAAACAATGAATTTGCATCGTTGATTCTTTGACCGGTCTCCGGTATCTCCTTTTGTTCTTTCGGAAATTTGATATTCTTTCGGATTTCCGATTATCCTTCTTTTCAAAATGGCGCCACCTGCTTTACGGCGTCTTATTACAATCTCCCGGAAAAACAAACCTTTACTGATAAATTCAAAAAAAATTTTCCCCCGGCGATCTTCCTGGCATTGCGATTGTATAAGTGAGTAACAACGAGGGGGATGGGAGTTAAATCGTCGATGACTCATTTACATGGAGGAGCTAAAAATGGTTAAAATCCTGAACCTTTTATTGGCCTGCTTTACGCTTTTGTCTTGCATTAAAGATCCCCAATCGATCAGCGCCAATCCCGGCGCTCCCCCGCCCCGGGAGTTAACCAAGAGCGAGCAACAGTTGGTGCAATCGGATAACCGCTTCGGGTTGAAGCTGTTCAAAAAAGTGGTGGAGCAGGAGGACGGCAATCAGAATATTTTTATCTCCCCGCTCAGCGTGTCCATGGCCCTAGGGATGACCTACAACGGCTCCGCGGGAACCACCCGGGAAGCCATGGAAAACACCCTGGAGCTTTCCGGCCTGACCGTGCAGGAGATCAACGAATCCTACCGGAGCTTGATCGAACTGCTCACCCGCCTGGATCCCAAAGTAGCGATGAATATTGCCAATTCCATCTGGCATCGCCGGGAATTGGCGGTGAAGCCGGAATTCATCAGCCTGAATCGTACCTATTTCAACGCGGAGGTGAACGGGCTTGATTTTAACGATCCCAACGCTCCCGGGGTGATCAACGCCTGGGTGAACCGCAGCACCAGCGGCAGAATCCCGCAGATCGTTGCCAGCATCGACCCCCTGGATGTAATGTTCCTGATCAATGCGATCTATTTCAAGGGGGCGTGGACCTATAAATTCGATCCCGCGAATACCGAAGACGACTTGTTCATCCTTCCCAACGGGTCCCAGGTATCCTGCAAAATGATGGCGCAGGAGAGCGAATTCGGCCACTTTACTGCTGCCGACTTCCAGGCCGTCGAATTGCCTTACGCCAACGGGTATTTCAGCATGGTAATCCTGCTTCCTAACCCCGGCAAAAGTGTGGATAGCTTGATTGCGGCATTCAGCCAGGCGAATTGGAATGAATGGATGAGCGGTCTTGCCAAACGTAAAATCCGGTTGCAGATGCCCAGGTTTTCACTCGGTTATAAAATCACCCTCAATGCCGCCCTCGAATCCCTGGGGATGGGAATCGCTTTCGATCCCATGCAGGCGAATTTCAGCGAAATAGCAAACATGGGGTCAGGGAATTTATATATCAGCAATGTGCTTCATAAATCCTTTGTAGAGGTTAACGAAGAGGGCACCGAAGCGGCGGCGGCCACCTCGGTAACCATAACCGTGACCAGCCTGCCGCCGCTCTTCCGGGTGGACCGCCCGTTCGTCTTTATCATCCGGGAAAAACATTCCGGAACCCTGCTGTTCATGGGCAAAATTGTCGAGCCGGTATGGGAGTAACCGGGAAAAATTGACATAAATCATATTTAAGGCTGACCGTGATCATGGTTTATTAACCCGGGGAGAGGTATATTGGGGAAGTGGGAGGCGATTTATGGTTTTCGATTTTCGATTGGTGATTGGGAGCTTCGGCGTAGATTTCGGTATTTCCTTTATCATAGATTGATTCAACACGATAACCAAAAGGAGAAACCGCATGAAAAAGCAACTCTACGCCTTTATTGCGGGAATCTGTTTCTTTGGCGGGCTTCTTTCCGCCGAAACCCTTCAACAAGCCTACCAGGAAGCCCTGCCGGGATTGGGGTATGAGCGCCTGATTTACCTCACCCCCGGGGAGATTTACACCGGCGGGCTGGCCATCGCCGATGAGAAAATCGGCATCAAAGGCCAGGGAGCGATCCTCGATCTGCAAGGGGGAATGATCTCCGCAGCCGGCAGCGCGGTAATCGATCTCGACGGCTGCGTGGTCATCAACGGTTCCAGGGGGCTGAACCTGGAAGGAAAGGCCAACAGCCTGGTAACCCACTGCACCTTTTATGGAAACCAGTACGGTATTTACGCTTTCACCATCGGCATTGTGGAGGTTATGAACACCATCCTGGCGAACAGCACTACCTACGGTTTTGCCTGCGACGAAAATACCACCTGCATCCTGCACTATCTCGATGCGTATCAGAACGCCGGGGGCAATTACATGGCCTGGTGCGAAAGCTGAGGAGGCGGATCATTTCAGGCGTTTACGCCGCAGCCTGGTACAGGCTGTCTGACCCAAAATCCCCAATTTGTAAATCCGGCGCAAAAGAATTTTTCCATCCAAACCACTTCTCCCTGCGGACACTCCGGCTGCGAGGGCTATCACATGGGCGCCATCCCCTGCGAGGACATTCCCGCCGCACCGCCCTATTTTTCCATCAACGCCGGCAGCGCCTCCGGCGAAATATTGCTGCGCTGGATCAATCCTGCCAAAACCTTCCAGGGAAATCCGCTGGACTCCTTAAGCGCAGTGCACATCTGGCGCAACGATACCTTGATCACCGAGATAACCGATTTTACCGGCGCGGATACCCTGGAATTTTCCGATCAGCTGCCGCAGCCGGATTATTACCGCTACACCATTCGCGCCGTCGATTCCGCGGGCTCGAAAGGATGCCGCCTCTACGGCATCGAATCCTGGCAGGGCGGGCCGATCAACGGCATCGTCATCTGGGAACTGGATAAAACCCCCATTACCGGCTCTGCTTTCCACTCCCTGCTGCGCTCGGCTGAATATTCCGCTCCCATTTACGTGAGCCGCAGCGCGGTACGCTACCCACTGGAATCCGCTCTCGACCTGGTAATCGTTTGCCTGGGCATTTTTCCCAACAACCACGTGCTGGCAGACGAGGAAGCCCAGCTTCTAAAGAATTACCTGGATGCCGGCGGCAATGTCTATATGGAAGGCGGCGATACCTGGTATTTCGACACCCAAACCGTGGTGCATCCTTACTTCAAGATCAACGCCACCGCGGACGGTTCAAACGATCTTTCCATGGTGGACGGGCAACCGGGCACTCCCTACCAGGAGATGAGTTTTACCTACACCGGAGAAAACTCCTGGATGGACCACATCGAAGCCACCCCTCAAAGCCAGCGCATTCTCAAGAATCACACACTTGGAACGGGCGTCGGGGTCGCCTGTGTCGGCAACGAGTATAAAACCATCGGAACCGCGTTCGAGTTTGGCGGGCTGGTGGATGGGGCCTCCCCTTCGACTAAAAAAGACCTGCTGATGGCCATGCTGGAATTTTTTGGCATCCAGATTACCGCCATCACGCCGCCGATTGCGGGGAACGTTCCTTCGGAGTTCCAGTTGAAACCTAACTTTCCCAATCCCTTCAACAGCAGCACCGCGTTCACGTTCGGGCTGCCGGGCAGGGGCGAGGTGGAATTCACAATCTATGACCTTGCCGGGCGAAAAGTATTTCAGGAAAACCTGGGCGAGCGGGAAGCCGGCTGGCACGTTTTCCGCTGGAACGGGCAGGCTAACCGCGGCGCTGCCATTGCCAGCGGCATCTATTTCTACCGCTTTGCCTACCGGGATTTGCGTAACCGGGTTATTTTGCAAAGCGGAAAACTGCACCTGGTGCGGTAGCGAATACCGCCGTTTTCTTTAATCATTATAGAAAATCTCCCGGGGGCTTGAAGCCTCCGGGAGGTTTGATATTTACTCCCTATCCACCCTCAAGCTGCCAACGAAACTATGCCTCCCAGCCCCCTCACGATAACCCGCTCCTTTGTGGCAATGATCAATGCCCGCAACGCCGAAGGCCTCCGGGATTTGATGGCCGAGAACCACCTGTTTACGGACAGTCTCGGGCAAACCGTGGAAGGCCAGGAAGCGATGTATGCCGCCTGGAAAGCCTATTTCCGGATGGCGCCGGATTACGAAATCGTTTGTGAGAAGATGCTTTGCGCCGGCAACACCGTGGTGATTTTAGGGAGAGCCAGGGGAACCTGCGCGCCCGGGGGCAGTCTTTCCCCGGCCAATCACTGGGACGTTCCCGCGGCCTGGAAAGCGGTGATCCGCAAAAACCGGGTGGCGCAATGGCAGGTCTATGCCGACAACGAGCCGGTGCGAAGAATACTTGCGGCGGCAAAATTTTAAAATCTCGTTTCATCCACAGCCGGAATGGTTAAATTTCAGGGCTATAGGGGCGCAGAGCGCATAGGGCAGAGCGCCACACAATGAAATATCTTACCCCTTGCACCACGCACTATGCTCTTTGCGCCATGCTCTTTGCGCTATGCGCTCTGCTCTCTGCGCCATGCGCGTTACGAACGGTTAACACAAACACGGGTAGGTGACATGAAACGATTTCGGATGAAACTTGCGGCCCTCCTGGGGTTCGCTTTGCTGTGGTTCAGCGGCTGCGATACCAACCCCCCGGCGATGTACCGGGTGGATTTACAAAATACCGGCTTTTATAAAAACCAGCGCCCGCTTGAAAAATTCAACCGCGCCAAGTGGCAATATCCCGCGTCCGATCATTTCTTTTCCTCCCCACTGGTAGTGGGAAAGCGAATCTATGTCGGCAACGCCAACGGCCGCCTCTATTCGTTCGATTTAGAGGGAAATAAAAAATGGGAATTTCAAATCCCCGGCGGCATCTATTCCACCCCTGCCATTGCAAAAGGGGTTGCCTACGTCGGAAACCAGGACGGGGGGTTGTTCGCCGTTAACCTGAAGAATGGAAAAGAGAAGTGGCGCTCGACGCTGGAGGCCCGTATCTATGCTTCTCCGGTGGAGCTGGACGGGGTGGTTTATTTCGGCAGCCTGGGCGGGGTGTTCTTCGCCGTTGACGCGGAAAGCGGAAAGGAAAAATGGCGCTACACCGCCGCGGATAAAATCTATTCATCTCCCGCCATCAAAGACGGGGTAGCCTATTTCGGATGCAGTTCCGGCGAATTGTATGCTCTGAACCTGAGCGACGGTTCGGAAAAATGGAAACAGAAAATCCGCGAAAGCAGCATAGTTAGCGAAGGTATCCTTTCTTCCCCGGCAATCGCGGATACGTTCATCTATTTCGGGACCATGAACGGTTTTTTTGTCGCCTTGCACAGCGAAACCGGCAAATTGATTTGGGAGTACCAGCTTCCCCAGCCGGTAACTTCCTCGCCGGGAGTGAACGCGAAAATGGTCTATTTTGGGTGCTGGGACAGCTCGTTTTACGCCCTGGACCGCTTCAGCGGAAAACTGCGCTGGGAGTTTGAAACCCGCGACCAGGTATTAGGCTCTCCCGCCATTGCCGGCGATTACGTCTATTTCGGCAGCCGCGACGGCAATCTCTACGCTTTAGACGCTTTGGGCGGCACGGAACGATGGCGATTTACTACGGACTTGAGCATCGCCGCCACGCCGGCAATCCATAACGGCATCGTTTATATCGGGGGGCAAAACCGCATTTTTTACGCACTGGAATAGCGAGGCCAATTGGCAATTCTCAATTACAATTAGCAATTAGCAATTGGCAATTGGCAATTGGCAATTGCTAATTATTTAAAGCCAACTTCATCCCTCGAATTGATGGCGAATGATTTTGGCTTCTTTCATAAATACCACGTCTTCGCCGATGTTGGTAGAGAGATCCGCCACCCGTTCCAGGTTCCGGGCGATACGCACCGCGGCAAAGCCTTGCTCCATTTGTTCCGGATTGTTGCGGAGCACTTCGATGGTATCCAGTACGATTTTGCGATAAAGATCATCTACCAAAGAGTCCTGGGCGCATACTTTTCGCGCCAGATCCGAGTCCTGGTGGATAAAGGCGCTCACCGCGTCATGGAGCATTTTGCAGGAAAGCTCGCTCATCTGGAAAAGCTCGTCAAGGGCTTGAACATAGGGCTTTTCTCCCCACTCTATAACCGTCTGGGCGATATTGACAGCGTGGTCGCCGATCCGCTCCAGGTCGCTGTTCATCTTTAATCCCGCAACGATAAACCGCAGATCGATGGCCACCGGCTGCTGCAAGGCCAGCAGCGCCAGAATCTGATCTTCAATCGCTACTTCTTTGCGGTCGATTTCCTCATCCAGGTCGATTACCTGCTGCGCCAGTTGGGGGTCCCTTTTTTCCAGCGCCCGCATGGCCTGCCGGATGCTATGCTCCGCTTCGTTCGCCAGAAATATCAAATCTTTTTTAATACTCTCTAAGAGCTGGATAAACTTTTCTTTCATCGGCAAATTCCCGTAAAAAGTGGTGGTTATCGGGGATACGTGATGCGTAACTCGTAACCGTTCTTACTCATTACGTATTGCGTATTACGCATTACGTTTTACGCATTACGTTTTACGCATTACGTTTTAGGTATTGCGTATTCCGTAGTTCGTAGTTCGTAGTTCGTATTACGCAATACGGAATACGCACTCCGGGCTTATCCGAAGCGCCCGGTAATATAATCCTCGGTCATTTTCTCTTTGGGATTGGTAAAAATCTTTTTGGTGGTGTCGAATTCCACCATTTCGCCTAACATCATAAAGGCGGTGTAGTCGGAAATCCGTCCCGCCTGCTGCATATTGTGGGTGACGATGACGATGGTGTATTCTTCTTTCAACTCGTTGATGGTTTCTTCGATTTTGCCGGTGGAAATTGGGTCCAACGCCGAGGCCGGCTCGTCCATCAGGATGATATCCGGCTTGTTGGCCAGGGTGCGGGCAATGCACAAGCGCTGTTGCTGGCCGCCGGAGAGGTCCAGCGCGGAGGCCTGCAAGCGATCTTTTATTTCTTTCCAGAGATCCGCCTGTTTCAAGGAAGATTCCACCATCTCTTCCAGTTCGGATTTATTGGTAATTCCGTTTACCCGGGGACCAAACGCCACGTTTTCCCAAACGCTCATGGGAAAAGGGTTGGATTTCTGGAATACCATGCCCACCTTTTTGCGCAATTCTTCCAGGCGGATCCCGTTTTTATAAATATCCTCTCCCTCGATGAGCACTTTTCCTTTCAGAAAAGAACCGGGAATAAGGTCGTTCATGCGGTTGAAGCAGCGCAGCAGGGTGGATTTTCCGCAGCCGGAGGGGCCGATAAAGGCGGTCACTTTCCGGTAGGGAATGCGAATATTAACCTTTTTCAACGCATGGGACTCCGCCGAATAATAAAAATCCAGGTCTGTCGTCTCAATAACGATTTTTTCCCCGGCCAGGGCGAAAAATTCAGCGGGAATTTCCGGATGAGCGGTGTCGGCCATCATCTCCATATCCTTTTGAAGCATTTCCATGTTGGTTCTACCTGTAATTCCGAATTTTACGCAATACGTGATGCGTATTTCGTATTACGTATTGCGTATTATGTTTTACGCAATACGCATTACGCAATACGCAATTAAAATGTCGATCCTCTGTATTTCTTTCGCAACCGGTTTCTAAAGTAGATTGCCACCAGGTTTAGCAGCACCACGATCACGATTAACAAGAGCGCGGTGGTGTACACCATCGGTTTGGCGGCTTCCACGTTGGGCGACTGGAATCCCACATCGTAAATGTGAAATCCCAGGTGCATGAATTTTCGATCCAGGTGCAGGAACGGGAAGGAGCCGTCGATGGCCAGGGTGGGGGCGAGTTTAACTACCCCGGTGATCATCAGCGGGGCTACCTCGCCGGCCCCGCGGCTGATGGCCAGGATCAACCCGGTTAGAATCCCGGGCAGGGCGTTGGGTAACACCACCTTGCGGATCATCTGCCAGCGGGTGGCGCCCAGGGCTAACGCTCCTTCTTTGTTGGCGCGCGGCACCGCCAGCAGTCCTTCTTCCGTGGCCACCACCACCACCGGCAGGGTCAGCAGCGCCAGGGTCAGGGAAGCCCACAGGATTCCCCCGGTTCCGAAAGTGGGCTCGGGCAATTTGTCGCTGAAAAAGAACTGGTCGATGGAGCCGCCCACGGCGTAGATGAAAAATCCCAATCCGAATACCCCGAAGACAATCGAGGGAACCCCGGCAAGGTTGTTTACCGAGAGGCGGATGAATCGGATCATGGTACCCTGCCTGGCGTATTCGTTCAGGTAGATCGCCGCCATCACCCCGAAGGGAACCACGGCAATGGACATCAGCAGCACCATCACCACGGTGCCGAAGATTGCCGGGAACACCCCGCCCTCGGTGTTGGATTCCCGGGGCTCATCGGCCACGAATTCCCATAATTTCCCCGCGTAGATCCACGCTTTTGCGGGGCCGCTCATCATGTTCGGCTGGAAAAAACGCACGATTTCCGAGAAGTAAATCTCTTTCTCCGCCCCTTCCGCAGTGGCCACTGTCAAAATGATGGAACGGTTTTGGAGGGTGAGCCTCTCGAGTTCCTGGTTCAATATCCCGTATTCATCGGCGATGGATTGTTCTTGCTTTGTGGCTTCTTCTTGTAATTCGGCCAGTTTTTGCTGGCCTTTTTCGGTTTTCGCCTGCGGGGAAAGTTGCAGCAGGGTAATTTCGCGCTGCAAGTTCGCCAGCGGCTGCATCAAATTATTCAGATCTTCCTGGGTATTTTCGATGCGCTCCCGGGTTGCAATAGCCAGCCGGTGCGCTTCCTGCGCTTTTTCGATTAATATTTCGCCAGGCTGCTCAAACCGCTCATCCCCGATCTGCACCAGGCGGATAAACCCGAAAAATTTTCCGTATTCCCGGCGCTCGATGGTCACCGCTTCCGTGGGATCGCTTTCTTCCGAGACCTGCGCCCGGGTCAGCCAGATAAAATCCCTCCCGTAAAGGTCGCGATTTCCGATCTTGAGTTGGAACTGTTCTTCTTTGTGTTCCTTGCCCTCGGCGTCCACCCGGTACACGGTTTTTGATTCCCACATTTCCCCCAGGTAAGCGCTATCGTTTTGTAATTTCACCAGCACGGTATCCCGGGGCCAGAAGAAGGATAACCCCCGGGTCAAGATCACCAGAATGATCCAAACCACCATCCCCAGGGAGATTACTAACCCCAGGCTGGCCGCAAAAATATAAGAATCACCCTTTTGTTTAAAATAACTGATTCTACGTTCCATATCTTTTCCTTCGCATGGCGCATAGGGCAGAGAGCATAGTGCAACGGGTATGGCATATCGAACCCATGTGGAGATGTGTCACCATAATTTTATTGCGCTGCTCTGCCCTGGGCGCTATGCTCTATGCGCTATGCACTCTGCGCTTTGCGCCTAAAATCGGGCATATTTTTTCCGCAGTCTTTCCCCGATCAGGGAAGAGAGCGTATTCAGAACAAAGGTGAAAATAAACAATAACAAGGCGGTCAGGAACAGCACCCGGTAGAGGGTTCCGCCGACCGGCGCTTCCGGGATTTCCACCGCGATGCAGGCGCTCATGGCCCGGAAACCGTTAAAAGGATTGAGATCGATGATGGGGGTGTTGCCGGTGGCCATTAACACGATCATGGTCTCGCCGACCGCCCGGCCCAGCCCTAACATAATCGCTGCAAAAATGCCCCCGGACGCGGCGGGAATCACCACCCGGCGCACGGTTTGCCAGCGCGAGGCCCCCAGCGCCAGCGAGGCCGAGGTCAACGATTTGGGCACATTGGAGAGGGCGTCTTCCGAAACCGTGAAGATAATCGGGATGACCGCAAACCCCAGGGCGAATCCCACCACAAAACTGTTCCGGGTTTCGTAGGTAACTCCCCAGGTGGTATAGAGCCACTGCTGGAAATTCCCCCCGAACAAGAAGTTTTCCACCGGGTGCCCCAGGCTTAGGGATGCTTGCAAAGCGATCAGGATGACCGGGATGATAAAGAGAACTTCAAAGCCGGGACGGATTTTCATCCGGTAACTTTCCGGAACCGCGCGCCAGGCCGCCACCCCGGCCAGGAAAAAGAGCGGCAGAAAAATCAAAAGCACGAAGGTGCTCATCAGGTATTCTTCGAACAAGGTTGAAAAATACAATCCCGCCAGGAAACCGATTACCACGCTGGGCAACGCCGCCATAATCTCCACGGTCGGTTTCACGATCCGGGAGAGGCGGAACGGTGCAAACTGCGACACATAGATTGCCGCTAACAGGGCGATGGGAATCGAGAACAACAGGGCATAGAGGGTTCCCTTCAGGGTTCCGAAGATCAGGGGAATCAAGCTGAGCTTGGATTCGAATTCATCGCTGCCGCCGGTGGACTGCCAGACGAATTCCGGCCCCGGGTAACCTTCGTACCACACTTTGCCGAAGAGAGACTTCACCGTGCTTTCCGGATGAGGATTATCCAGCCGGAACAGGGTGAAGCGTTTTTGGGCGTCCACGAACAGAAGACCGTCGGATTTGGGAGCGAAGGCGCCGGCGGCGATGGGAAAATCCGGGCGGGGAAATTGAACTTCTGTTTTCCCGGTGGTGGAATAGTGCAGTTGCGCGGCGCCTTCACCGTCAATAGTCAAGAAATCGCGGTTACGCGCGGAATGATAGATATGCGCCACGGCGGCGGAGTGGCTGCGGAAGCTGTGAATCTGCCGGAATTTCATAAGATTGGACGGGGTGCGCACCGGGAACCACACCTCTACCGCCCCCGCCCCGGTTCCGATGGCCACGGCCTGGTCGCCCAACAGGTAGCTGAGGGCGGTTACCGGGCTGTTGGAAATGCTCCATTCATCCCGCAGAGCCACTTTTTCAAAATCTTTCAGGCCGAACCAGCGCATCACCCCGTCTGCGGCCGCCACCACCAGGTTTTCCCCGTGATTGCTGATGGTCAGGGCGGTCACGGAGGATTCCCCCGGGTATTGCGATAGCGGGTGGAGGTAATCCACTTCTTCATCGGCGTCGTAACTGCGCACCCATAACGCTCCCTGGTGATCGACCCAGGCATAAAACCGCGAGCCGTCTTCATTCCGGCTGAAGGCCAATTTTTCTACGTGATTCGGCAGGGTATCCCCGCCGGCGGGAATCTGCCACACTTCTTTTACCGAGAGCGAGGGGATAACCACCCGGCCCTCCCCGGAATAATCCAGCTGGAATCGCACTTCCGCGGTAATGATCCGCCCGGAATCGGTGCCGGCGGCAAACAGATCCGAAGCCAGGCTGCCCTTTGCGGCGCAGAGGATTTTTTCGTTCCCGGAAAGCGGCAATTGCGCTTGCGACACCGGTTCCGTTCCGGCGACTTTGTAAAATTGTATATATCCCGATTCGTCGAGAATATAGAATATCTCCTGGTAGGGATCGATGCCAACCACCAGCGCCTTTGCGGGGCCCCGGCTCGCCGGGAAGGTAAACAGCGTTTCGATGGCGGCGTTTTTTGCCAGGGGCAGGCTCTGGTAGGCCAGAAACAGCAGGATCGCAGCAATGCTGACAATGATGCCGTAGCCGCCGAAAGTAATCAAGCGCCGCGCCCAGCGGTCCGCCCGGATGACTTTTTGATAATGTTTTGGCTTCGTCTCTTTTTGTAACATCACATAATTCTTTTTTGAAAATGGAAATACCGGAACGCCGGAATGTTAGATTGATGGATTGATGGATGGTTAAATTGCTATCCAACCATTTAACCATCCATCCATCAATCCACTACTCCATTTTTATTAGTCCAACTGCTTCAATTCTTCCATCACGATTTCGTACGGCAGCGGCAGGTAGCCGTCTTTCACCACCACTTCCTGGCCTTCGTAGCTGAAAACGAACTTCAGGAATTCTTTGACCAGGGGATCCAGCGGTTTGCCGGGCGCCTTCACGATATAGACGTAGAGGTAGCGGGAGAGCAGGTATTTCTCGCTGGTTACATTTTGGTAACTCCCGTCGAAGCATTCCCCGCCCTTTTTCTCCGACAGCGCCAGGGCCTTCACGCCGGAGGTCTGGTAGCCGATCCCGCTGTAGCCGATGGCAAACTTGTCTTCCGTTACCCCTTGCACCACCGAGGCGGAGCCGGGCTGCTCTTTCACGCTGTCTTTGTAATCGCCCTTGTCCAGCGCGTGATCTTTGAAAAATCCGTAAGTGCCGCTGGCGGAGTTACGGCCATAGATGCGCATGGGTTGATTTTGCCATTCACCTTTCAGCCCCAAATCGCCCCAGGTAACGATGTCCGTGGCGAACCCTCTTTTACGGGTCTTGGAGAAAATTGCGTCCACTTCTTCCATGGAGAGGCACTGCAGGGGATTGTCTTTGTGCACAAACACCGCCAGCGCGTCTAAGGAAGACCGGAGAGCAGTGGGTTTAAACCCATATTTTTGCTCGATGGCGTCGATTTCCTTGGACTTCATGGCTCGCGACATGGGCCCGAACTGCGCAGTACCTTCGATGAGCGCCGGGGGCGCGGTGGAGGACCCTTTGCCCTCAATCTGGATATTCACCAGGGGATAATGCTTGCGAAATCCTTCCAGCCAGAGGGCCATCAGGTTGTTCATGGTGTCGGAGCCGATGCTGTTGGCGTTCCCGCTAATGCTGGTTGCCTTTTTATAACGGGGAATCCGTTCATCCACCTTAACGTTCTGCGCCATTACCGCCTGGGCGAAAAATCCCAGAACGATCCAGATAAACAGCATTTTTTTACCGAATGCTACATTCTTCATACAATCTCCTTTTAATCGTGTAACATCAGGGTTCATTCCCTGAATTAAAAAGCAGAACTTAATTCCTCAATGTTACAGATCCGTTTCAATTCGGTTAATAGCCTTGTTAATCTTTGGAATCCTGACCTCTTCTCCTTCAATCATCAATCTTCAATTTTCAATTTCTCACAGGTTCACGGTAATCTGCGAGCGCACCCGCAAAATATTGTCCGTGTTTTCATTGCTTGGCTCCACATATTCCCCGTTTATCTGTAAGCGGGTTTTTTTACCAAAATAAAAGGCCGGGCCCAGCCGTACTGTCAGCCGATCTGCAAAAATCTCGAAATCTGTATCGAGGTAGCTAACCCCGGCGGCGAATTCAAGGCCATCAAGCCCGCCCAGGCTTGTGCTGGCGCTTTTTAATTTGGTTTTCCAACGCCCGGTGATGTCAAATCCCGTAAAATCTACATCATCTTTGGTATTCAAATAATTTTGGGTAATGGTGCCAAAGGCAACCCCGGCTTCAACGTCCACTCCCATGGGGAGATAGATACCCAGGTCCGGCGCAATAACGCTATTTTGGCCCCGGGTATTCTTGACCCCGGTTTTATTGCCCAGGCTATCGAAAACGGCGATTTCGTTGCCGATGTAATTAACCGCTGCGGAGATGCCGAGCTGAAGTTGCTTGCCGGGATTGAAATCGATCCGCCCGGCCAGCATCTTTCCATTGTTGACATTGTTTACTCTTACTCCGTTTACGGTAAGAGTGGATTCCTTCCGCCTGGCCAACTCATGAATACCCTCGCCGGCGCCATTATTATAGTTGATGGCAAAGGAAAGCTGTTTGGTCACATTACCGCCGAATTCCGCGCCCACCTGGCGGGCGGAGAGAAGCATCAGCACTAAAAAGTCTGCCACGGGGCTGCGTTCCACTAACAGCAATTCCCCGGAAGAGCGGATAAATTCCTCCCGCCACACCGGAACTTTGAATTGCCCGCCCCGGAGATTGTAATTCTCAAACAATTTGATTTTACCGAACGCGTCTTTTAAGACCGGGCTGTTATCCCTCACATCGAATTCTACCCGGGCAGAGACAAACGAGGTGAGCTTCGCGTCGGTGCGCAGCCGTACCCGCCGCATCCGGAATCCGTAATTGGTGACTGTTCCATCGGACTCGAACTGGTCGGTGTACAAATGCTGAAGTTGCACCCGCCCCGTAATAGAGATACTTTCCGAATTTGCCGCTTTCACCTCCTGCTTCGGCTCTTTTTTCTCCTCCTGGGCCAATCCGGATTGGCCTACCATCAGCAAAACCGCCGCTGCCGCCGCCGTTAACATTCTCCGTTTCATAAGTTTCCTCCAATGACTGTTGTGATGGTGAATTAATCGGTGAATCTTTTCACCCTTTTGTTACAGGGGTTGCCAGTTTACCGAGGAAGTGTTACAATTCAATTGCAGGATCGTGTCATTTTTGTTTTAATCATAAATAACCCTTGAGAATTGCGATGAATCGCTATAAAATTAGCCTAAAAAGGGTGAGCGACCCCGGAATCATGATGCGCCTTTTTCGCAATGCGAGTAAAGCTTTTTCCCGTTCCCGTTCCCGCCCCCGCCCCATGGGAGGGCGCGGACGCGCTCTCTTGCTGGCGCTGGCGGTTTTGAGCGTACCATCTTTTCCCCATCCTCAAAATGATCCTTCCGGAAGCGGCGGGGCGAGCATCATCACTGCCGATTCCATCGAACAACATACCAGGGCCCTGGGGCACGATTCTTTGCAAGGGCGCGCCACCGGTTCCCCGGGAGAGCGAAAAGCGGCGGAGTACCTGGCCAGGCGCCTGTCTTTTCCGGGGCTAAAGCCCCTGGGCGACCAACACTCCTACTTCCAGGCGATTCCCATGCACGGCAGCATTCCCACCGCGGAGTGCGAGTTGCGCCTGTTCTCCCGCCAGGCGATTTCCCGCGATGCAGTTTCCCGCGTTACCGTCTATGATTTCAAATTGGGTGAGGAATACCTGCTTTACCGCACCGGGGCGCAAACTTTCATCCCCAACCCGGTTCCGCTGGTGTTCGTGGGGTATGGCATTATTGCGCCGGAATTTGATTATAACGATTACCAGTCTCTAGACGTGGAAGGGAAAATCGTGGTTTTCCTATCCGGGGAGCCCGGCTCCGCGAATCCGGAATATTTTGGCGGCGGCGACCCCACGATTTACGCCTCCCCGGAAGCCAAGCAGCGCCTGGCGGTATCGCGGGGGGCCCTGGGAAGCATCCTGATTCCGGCGCCGGAGGAGCAGCGCGGGGGATATTGGGCGCGAATGCAGAAGGAATTTTCTTTCGAGGACGTGCAACTGGCTTACGGGACCGCGGGAAACCTGAGCGTGTTGATCAAGCCTGACGCTGCACGAAAACTTTTCCAAGATGCGCCCCACTCGCTGGACGAAGTATGGGAAATGCACCGCCGGCAACGGATACACAGTTTTGCCCTGGAGGCGGCGCTTTCTTTCAAGGGAGAGTTTATCCAGCGTGAGTTTATCGCTTATAATGTTCTGGCCGGCCTGGAGGGGCGCGACCCGCAACTGAAAGATTCTTACCTGATCCTTACCGCCCATTATGACCACTTAGGCATCGGGCCGGCGGTAGATGGGGATTCTATCTACAACGGGGTATTCGATAACGCCGCAGGGGTTGCCGCGCTGCTGGAGATCGCCCGCGCCTTTGCCGCCCTGCCGCAGCCCCCCGAACGCTCGCTGATCTTTTTATTCGTGACCGGGGAAGAAAAGGGATTGTTAGGTTCCCGGTATTACTTAGATCACCCGGCAGTTCCGTTATATAAAACCGTCGCTAATTTGAATATTGACGGGCTGGCAATGTTCGAGAACTTCAGCAGCGTGATCGGCATTGGGGCGGAGCTCTCCACCCTGGGCAAAACCCTGGCGCGGGCGGCCGGGCAAACCGGGCTGCGGATTTCAGAGCTTCCCCCGGAATTTGCCACCACGGAATCCTTCGCCCGCTCCGACCAGGTGGCGTTTGCCGGGGCAGGTATCCCCTCCATCCTGGTAATGGACGGCATCGACTACCCCGGCGCTTCCCGGGAAGAGGGGCTGAAACGCCTGATCTTCTGGAACGACACCGTTTATCACACTCCTTTTGATGATCTCCGCCAACCGATGAATTTTGCAGCCGCGGAACAACACGCCCGCTTTTTATTTGAATTTATCCATACCCTGGCGGAAGATGATTCGGAGCCGGAGTGGCATCCCGATGCGCCGTACCGGCATATCCGGCTGCGCAACCGGGCGGAAAAACGTTAAAAGAGTGTTAAGGTGTTCAGGTTGTCCTATCACCTGACATTTGAGAATGGTCAATGATGTGAATCGGAGAGTGGGAGAAACGGAGAATGGGAGATGCAAGTCTCCGTTTCTCCCGCTCCCCCATTCTCCGTTTCTCTTTGCGTAGCAGAGAATGTGAATGAACCGAGGTTTCTGGAAAACTTATTTGCTGTTTTTGCTTTCGCTGTTCATCCTTTGTGGCTGCGCCGGTTTGCGGTCGAAGGCCCCGGCAACCGTCAGGGTGAAGGGGTCCGATACCATGCTGCTGTTGAACCGGATGTGGGCGGGAGAATTTATGAAAACGCACCCGGGAATTTCGATTCAGGTGGAGGGCGGGGGAACCGCCACCGGCGTGCAGGCTTTAATCGAAAGCAAGGCGGATATTTGTGCGGCGTCCCGCCCGCTCCATCCCGAAGAAGCCGGCGCCCTGGCCCAACGCCACCGCACCATTGGGTTCTCATTCCTGGTCGCCAAAGACGCCCTGAGCATTTTTCTACACCCCCAAAACCCCGTAAAAGACCTTACCCTGAAGCAAGTTAAAGAGATATTTACCGGAAAGATAACCAACTGGGCGGAAGTGGGGGGATTGGACCAGGAGATTCTGGCGCTCATCCGATCGCACGATTCCGGAACCTATCTCTATTTTAAGGAGCACATGCTGGAAGGCGAGTCCTATGCCGCTTCCGCGCACACTGTGCCGACCACGGCAGATATCGCCGCGATCATCGCTCGCACCCCGAACGCGATCGGCTATGGCGGCATTGCCTATGGCGCCAATGTAACACTGGCAAGGATCAACGGAATCCCCGCCACCGCGGAAACGATCCGCTATAACCTCTATCCCTACACCCGCTATTTATATCTTTATACCGTCAATAAACCGGCCGGGGCGGTGAAAGAATATGTCGATTGGATATTAAGCCCGGAAGGGCAGCAGGTGGTGCAGAGCGCGGGTTACCTGCCCCTGTGGGAGACGTTCGAATAGCATAAGCCGTGTGCTATCACCTGACAGTTGACAATTGTCAATGCTGTGAACCGGAGAGTGGGAGAAACGGAGAATGGGAGATGCAAGTCTCCGTTTCTCCGCCTCCCCCGCTCTCCGTTTCACCTTTTCAAATTACGCGGCTGCCTACTGCTTGATAGCCGCCTGCAATCCCATGACCGCCATAAACCACCAGAAAATATTATTTTCCAGATCGGTGTAATAACACTGGAAGAATCCTGCAATCAAAATACCGGCAACCGCTAAAATACTGCCGAGTACAAGAGCTTTATCCGCAGCCGCGGAAATCCGCCGATAGGCGCGAAACGCGATGTAAAACCAGGCGCTCCATACCGCCAGCCAGGCCAGCAGCCCCAAAAGCCCGCTGCCGACCGCCATATTCAGGGCATCATTATGGGCGTGGGTGGCGGTGTCATAAAACCCGGGCACTTTATACAGCGGAAACATTGTAGTGAACATTCCGGGGCCGATTCCCCAAACCGGGTGGCCGGCGATCATCGCCGCGGAGGTTTTCCACAAATTCAGCCGGGTCTCGTTCTGGGCAAGGTCGAAAATGCTCAAAAACCGCTCCTGGAAGACCGGCGCAGCCAGCGCCAGCACAACGGCGATGACAATGAGCGCCGCGCCGGCAATGGCAAAAAGCCGCCGGTTGACCAGCCAGGTTCCCAATCCTAACACCAAAACCGCTGCAATCCAGGTGCTGCGGCCAAAGGTGGCAATCACGCTGGCGAAAATCAGCCCTGCGGCCAGCAGGTACAGCGCCCGCCGCCTCGGTTCCTTCTCGAAGAGCAACAGGGCGAAGGCCAGGCAAAAAGCCATCAACTGATTGCCCGCAAAGGTGAGGTAGAAATTATACCCCCCGTTGGCGCGGTAAAAATCCCCGTGAGGGGTCAAAGTCGTGCCGCGAAAGATATCTATCCCCCCAAAAAACTGAAAAAGCGCATAGATCGACACTGCGGAAGCGGAAAAAAGCAGCGCCTGCGCCACCCTGCGCCGCCCCTCTACCGAGAGCGCCAGCATGGCCAGCAGCGGGATGGCAAAGGCCGGCCAGTCGGTATTCAAAAACGCTTGCAGGGAAGGCCCCGGCGCGGCGCTGAACAGGGCGCTGAGGGCCTGGAGAAGCAGGTATATTGCCAATATGATAAAGAAGGGATGCCGGTAATCGCGCAGCCGGCGCCGCCGGATTGCTGCAAACGCGCCGTAAGCCGCCAGCAGCCCCAGGGCGATTTGCATCGCCGCCAGGGACCAGGGAAGCGCCAGCGCCCAGAGGGAAAACAGGAAGATCGCGATGCGATCCGTTGGTTCCTCGTTCAAATATTTTTCCATAGTCGAAGAAATGGCTGTAGCGCCATCACGGCTCAGGTGGTTTTCTGCCGCGGAGCGGGAACCCGGTCGAAGGATTTCAGGCGCCGCACCAGGAATTCATTTAACTGCTGATCGGTAACTTTTTCCAGGCAATTCCCATTCGGGCATTTGCGGATATTGCACTCAGCGCAGGGCGTTACCGGGGGCAGCAGCACCCATTCCAACTGGTGATAAGGCCCCCAGCGGCGGGGAGAGCAGGGCCCCGCGGGGCAGTAAAACCCCCCTACCGGCACGTTCAAAGCGTTGGCGATGTGCAAGGGGCCGGTGCTGCTGGAGAGAAACAGCGCTGCGCCGCCGATGAGGCTCATCAGTTGCTCGATGTCGAAACGCCCGGCCGCGGGAATGACCCGGGGAGAATCGAATGCCCCGGCAATCGCCGCAGCCAGCTCCGATTCCTGCGCCGCGCCGGTAATCAGGATCGAGAATGCGGTATTCTCCAGGAAAAACCGCACGATCCGGCGATATTGCTCCACGCTGAGATTCGGCGCGGAGCCGCCGTTGCCGGGGTGCAGAATGATAAAATCTCCTGCGATATTCATTTCCTTCAGTCGCTGCATTCGCCATTCCTGCATTTCCGGGGAAATTTCAAACTCGAAGCGAACGTTCTCCGGCAACTGCGGGATGAGAGAATTGAGCAGGGTTAGATTGTGCTCCAATTCATGCTTTTTTCCGCGCTTGCGGTGCTCGTAGATGCGCCGGTTCAGGAAAAAAGAGTACCAGCGGTAACCGGCCCCGATGCGCAAAGGGATATTCGCCAGCCGCAGGGCTGCCGCCAGGGCCGGGCGGGGATAGAATAATATGGCTGCGTCGAACTTGCCGGCGCGAAGTTCTGCGATCAATTTCAGGTGGCCTCGCCAGCCGCGGTGGCGGTCTTCCGGCTCGTACACCATGATGTCGTCGATGTGGCGGTGGTGCTGCAGCAGAGGCCGGGTATAGGAGCGGGCCAGGAAGGTAACGTGCAGGCCGGGAAAGTGCTCGCGCAGGATAGAAGCCGCCGGGGTGGTGAGGATTACGTCGCCGATCCGGTCGGTGCGGATTAGCAGGATGCGCTCGAGGGGATGTTTCATGTTCCGGCGTCTAATGGTTTGGCCGCTTTTATTTCAAAACCGGCAATGAATCTAACCGAATTTTGAAGTTGCTCCAACTAACAAATAAATTTGCTTTGAATATTTCAGATTTTGCCGATTACGTTATTTTGGGTATATTGCATCTTTTGATACCGGGACCCTGGGCAATGATGAAAATTTCGGTCGTAATTATCACCTATAACGAAGAAAAGAACATCGAACGCTGCCTGCGCTCGGTTCAAAACGTGGCCGATGAGATTGTGGTGGTGGATTCCTTCAGCACCGACCACACCCGGGAGATTTGCGAAAAATTCGGCGCGAAAATTTTCCAACGCAAATGGCAGGGCTATTCCCACACCAAAAATTTCGGCAACGAAATGGCCAGCTACGACCAGGTGCTTTCCATCGATGCGGACGAGGCGCTTACCCCGGAACTGGAGGCTTCCATTCTAAAGCTGAAAGCCAAATCCACCGGGGGAATCTACAGTTTCAACCGTCTCACCAATTACTGCGGGCAGTGGGTTCGCCATTGCGGATGGTACCCGGACGTAAAAATCCGCCTGTTCAACCGCACCGTGGCCCGCTGGGAAGGCGAATACGTGCACGAAAAACTCGCCTTCGAAAAATCCTTTGCCGTCCACCATCTGAAGGGCGATTTGCTGCATTTTTCATTTGCCTCGTTGGGGGATCACCTTCAGCGGGTAAACCGCTACAGCGATCTCGCGGCGCGGGAGATGCTGGAGCGGAAAACCGGCCGGCTGGTATTGAAAATGATCCTAAGCCCTCTTGCCAAATTTATCAAAAGCTATTTCTTCAAAAGAGGGTTCCAGGATGGTTTCCACGGCCTGTGCGTTTGCACCATCTCCGCTTTCGATGTTTTCATCCGCTACGCCAAGGCCATCCAGATGCAGCGGGAAAGGCAGTAGGCAGGGGCAGGAGCAGGAGCAGGTAAGGTAAATTGTTTACTGCCCACTGTGCCCCCCTGCTCCTGCCTACTGCCCCTGCCACCTGCCCCCGCTCCTGCCACCTGCCCCTGTCTTTCCTAACACTTCCCGGTAAACTTCCAGGGTTTTTTCCGCAAATACCGGGTAACTGTATTTCGCCTCCGCGATTGCCCGCGCCTTCCGACCCATCTCCGCCCGCAGGGAGGGATTTTCTACCAGCCTCAAAATCTTCTCTGCCAGGGCCGCCGCCTCCCCGGCCGGGAACACGAACCCGTTCTCGCCTTCGGCAACGATTTCCGGCAGCACGTTGACGTCGCTGGCTACCTGGGGTTTTCCCATGGCCATGTATTCCACGGAAATCCGGCAAATCACCTCCGAGCCGTTGGAAGCCACGACCCCGACGTCTAAGCAGTGGATCAGGTCGCGCACGTCCAGATCTTCCCGGCGATCTAAGAAAATGACCCGGTCATAGATCCCCAAATCCCGGGAAAGCTGTTGCAATTGCCCGTGGGTGACGTTACAAGTCTCCCCGCTGACCAAAAAGCGGGTTTGGGGAGCGCGCTCCGCTACCAGCGCCGCCGCCCGCAAAAAGGTGTGATGGTCTTTTACCGGATCGAGGCGAGCAATGATGCCAACGAGGACCTCCGCCTCGCCGATCCCGAATTCCCTGCGAACCGGTCCATTTTTATAGCCCGGTTGAAAAAAATCGGTATCTATCGCGCTATAAATGACTGCGCTCTTGTTCTCGAAAATCGGCCAGACTGCCTGGTAGCGCTGGTAGCTGGCCTTGCAGCTAAAGATCAAAAAATCCATTCCCTGCCGGTGCAGCCATTTATTGGTGGGATTATTCTTGGGCGGGCGCACGTCGCTGACGGTGCGGATCACCGGAAAGGGATTGCGGGAGAATTTTTTGGCCAACACCGCAAAAAAACCGTCCTCCGGGCGGTGGGCGTTGACCAGGGCAATCTCCCGTTGTTTGAGGAACCGTTTCAGGCTGGTTACATTGCGAATCGCGACGCCGGGATGGAACGATTCTAAGTTGATGGCGGTGAAAACCGGCAGGCCGACTTCTGATGCTTTTAGCAAGGGCGGGCTATCCCCCCGGCCCCCCACAACGCTGAAATGCCCGGCGCGGTTGAGGGCTTCCGCCAGGCTGACCCCGTAGTAGGCGCTGGCATTCCACCAGCGCACCGATACCAGTTGGAGAGTTTCGATACGATTCTGTTTCATGCGCGTTATACTGCGTAAGGGCATAATAGGGTATAGGGCTTTGTCTCCTTATACCTTATACCTTACACCCTATACCCTGCACTGTTTCACCGCGCTATTTTCCGCAGCCGCGCTGCAAAGGAGCCGTCCATCTTGTGGCGATGGGGAAAAGTGCGCACATAATTTTTGTGCCAGAGGTATTTTTCCGGAATCTCCCCGGTTAAATCTTCTAATACAAAGTCCGCATGTTGCTGCAAAAATTGTTCGATCACCTGCTCATTTTCTTCCGGCTCGATGGTGCAGGTGCTATAAACAAGCTTTCCGTCCACCCGGAGCGCCTCCGCGGCGGCGGCCAGTAATTGCAATTGCAGGCGGTGCATGTTTTCGATGTCCTGCAGGGTGCGCTTCCATTTCAAATCCACCCGTTTGGAGAGCACTCCCAGGCCGGAACAGGGAGCGTCCAGCAAAATTTTATCGAATTTTTGGGCGGTAGGAAGCTGGGTGGCGTCCGCCGCCGCCACAAAAGCGATCCGCGCGCCCAGGCGCTGCAAATTATCATGCAACTGCCCGGCGCGGTTATGGTGTCGGTCTAAGGCCAGCAGCAGCCCCTGGTTGTGCATCATATCCACGATGTAACCGGATTTTCCCCCCGGAGCGGCGCACATATCCAGCACCTTCTCTCCCGGGCGCGGCTGCAGCAGCCGTACCGGAATGCCGGTGCTGACGTCCTGCACCGATACCCATCCCTTGCGCAAAAAATCCAGTTTGCGGAAATCGGAAAAGCTGTCGATGCGAATGAATTCCGGAAAATCCGGGTGGGTTTGATAGGGAATGTTGTGCTCCTGCAAGACCTTGTACAACATCCCGGAGTCCGCGTGAAGAAAATTCAACCGGGCATAAAGGGTGGGGCGGTCGTTGTTGGACTCGCAGAGGTGCAGGGTTTCATCCACCCCCCATTGCTCTATCCAGCGCTGCACCAGCCAGTTGGGGTGGGAATAACGCACGCACAGGCGCGGCACGTAATCCAGCTGCATCTCCACGTATTCCAACTTTTTCTGCTGGCGCAGGAAATTGCGCAGGATGGCGTTCACCAGGTTGGCGGTTTTCTGGTTATAGCGGGTTTTGGCGATCTCCACTGCCTCGTTGAGCACCGCATAGGGAGGAATGCGGTCCAAATACATCAACTGGTAGGCGGCGGAGCGCAAATTGCTTTTCACGTCCGGGATCAGGTTTTCGTATTCTCCCACGTACAATTGGCTCAAATACCAATCTAAGCGGTATTGCCAGCGCAGCGCCCCGTTCACCACCTCGGTGATGAGGTTGCGATCTTCCTCCTCGAATTCGTCGATCTCCCGTTCCAGCAGCTTATCGGTAAAAGCCTGGCGGGTTTCCACCCGGGTGAGAATCTCGATGATCTTGGTGCGGGCGTTGATCTGGGAAGGATATTTTTCTTTGGGCGATAACGCATCATCTCCATCATCGCCGGGCGGTAGCGAGGTTTCCGGGTTGGAATCTTTCAAATCGTTCATGGTTGAAACGGCCCTGTTAATATAGTGAATGGCTCCATTTATGATAAAACGTGGTCCGTGATTCGTAACTCGTAATGCGTAACTGGTAATGAGTATTGCGTATTGCGTATTTCGTATTTCGTATTTCGTATTTCGTATTTCGTTACGTTTTACGCATTACGCTTCACGTTTTACATTTTACATTTTACGTATTACGCTTCACCGTCAATACCGGGCAGGTTGCCTGGCGAACCACCTTTTCCGCGGTGCTGCCCATCAGCAGATATTCCATGCCGGTCGATCCGTGAGAGGAAATTACCAGCAAGTCGATGGGGTTTTTTTGGGCATAATCGACGATTTCCTGGTGCGCAAGCCCCTTTTTGACCACGTAATCTTCCACCAAATCCGGTTCCAGGCTGTCAGCGACAAATTCCTCCAGGTTTTCCCGCACGATGCGCGGCAAATTACGATCAATATCGAAAATCGTTTCCTCCCCTTCGCTATAGAAAGAGGGATAGATGTCCTGCTCGATGACATGGAACAGGATTACCTTTGCGTTACAGGCGCGGGAAATTTCCGCCGCGGCTTCCAGGGCGGAACGGGAAGGAATCGAAAAATCAACCGGCACCAGAACCCGCGAGATGGAGGAATTATTAAACGAGCGGTGAACCGTAAGCACCGGGATGGGAGACATGCGCACCATCCGTTCCGTCACCCTTCCCTGTAAGAACCGCTTCAGGCCGCCGCGCCCGTGGGTTCCGATCACCAGCAGGTCGAAGCGGTTTTGCCCCAGGAATTCCAGCAACGCATCTGCCGGATTGAATCCCCGCAGGAGCACGAAATCTACCCCGGGCGGATCGCCGCCGGCCCTGTCCAGGTAGGGTTGAGCCTGCCGGCGAATCTTAGCTTCCTCTTTGCGGGCCCAGCCTTCATAATCCGCAGGTTGAATGGTTTCGTCGGACTCTTCTTCAAAGGGTTCGATAACGTGCGCCAGGGTGAGCCTGGCCCGGCACTGCTTACCAAACCCAAAAGCGAATTCTACCGCAGTTGCCGAGAATTCGCTGAAGTCTGCCGCCACCAGGATGTGTCCGTAGTCCATCGCTTACATTCAGTTAATGATTCGGCAAAATTAAACTCCAATGGCCTTCAATCAAACAAAAATAAAAACTCAAAATGAACCGGATGACAGGCCCTTCAATCTTTGAATTTTCATTCACCCGGCGCCCGGTTCCGACTTCCGGAGCTCGATTCCAGGTGCTCGATCAATAATTCTTCGCCGTGCAGCAACTCCCCCCTTGACAATTTCACGGTAGTTGAGTATTTTGGCCTCTAATTTGGAGCGGCATTCCTGATGATCAAATTTCCCTGTCAAACATTAGCAAAAGGAGACGAGTATGGCAGAAATCAAGACCACGGGAGGTGAGCACCCCCGGTACAAACCCTACGTTCCCGCGGAATCATCCATGGCAGAATTCACCATTCGCGCCCTGATTATCGGCCTGGTGATGGCGGTGATCTTAGGGGCGGCGAATGCGTACCTGGGTTTGAAAGCAGGAATGACCATTGCGGCAACCTACCCGGCCGCGGTGATCGGAATGGCCGTTTTGCGGCTCGTGAAAGGCTCCATCCTGGAAGAAAATTTTGCCCGAACCGTCGGCTCCATCGGTGAATCGGTGGCCGCGGGGGCGATTTTTACCATTCCGGCGTTCCTTATCGCCGGGGTGTGGACCGAATTTGCCACCACCCAGCGCTACCTGGAGGCCACCGCCATCATGCTGGTGGGCGGGATCATCGGGATCCTCTTCGTTACCATTCTCCGGCGGGTGATGGTAGAAGACGTCGAGCTGCCCTATCCCGAATCCGTGGCCGCTTCGGAAATTCACAAGGCCGGAAGGGCCGGCGGCAGCGGGGCCATGTACCTGTTTGGCGCCGGGCTGTTGGGCGCGCTCATCCAGGCGTTGAAACAATTGAACCTGTTTGCCGCCAGTTGGGAAAAATTCATTCCATTTTCCAAATCGGCGATTGATTTGCGCACCGGCGGCGCTACCGTGCAGGGCAGCGGCGGCGCTTTGATTTCCACCCCGGGAGTCAGCCCGGCTTATATCGGGGTCGGTTATATCATCGGTCCCCGCCTGGCCTCGCTCAACTTCAGCGGAGGGCTGATCAGTTGGGGATTATTCGTTCCCCTGCTGCTGTACTTTTTAGGCCCTGATTTTGAGGTGGGAATGGAAGGCGGCGTCTCGGAACACCATTGGATCGATCAGGCCAACGGGGTGTGGCGTTTCATCGTTCGCCCGATTGCCATTGGCGGGATGTTGATGAGCGCGGTTTATACCCTCTGGCGGATGCGCAAAAACCTGATCGGCGGCCTTACGCGCTCGGTCAGCGACGTGAAAAAAGCCGCCGCCGGGGTGGGCGAAACCAACCGGATCGAAAAAGACATTAACTTCAAATGGGTATTAACCGGGATCATCATTTCCGCGGTTTTGACGTTCTTCCTCTATAATTATTTCAGCGGCGATATTAGCGCAGCCCTGGTCGCTACCCTGGTGATGATTGTGGCAGGGTTCTTTTTTGCCGCGGTATCCGGCTACCTGGTGGGCTTGATCGGCTCCAGCAATAATCCCATCAGCGGCCTCACCCTTTCCACCCTCATCGTGGCCGCGCTGCTGATGGTCGCCCTGGGCCAGAAAGGCGCCGCCGGAATTGCGGCGGTGTTAGGCGTGGCCGGGGTGATCTGCGTTTCCGCGGCCGTGGCCGGGGAAATGCTGCAAGACTTGAAGGTCGGGCACATTCTCGGCGGCACTCCCTGGAAAATGCAGGTAGGCGATATCTTTGGCGTGCTCCTTTCCGCTGCGGTCATGTTCTTTCCCCTGGTGATTTTGCACCAGGGAGATATTAACACCGGCGGCACCGGTTTCGGGGGCAAAAACCTTCCCGCTCCCCAGGCCAGCTTGATGGCGCTGGTGTCGCAAGGAATCGTGGGCGGGGAAATGGCCTGGCCGCTCATTATCGTCGGTATTTTGATGGCCATCGCGTTTATCCTGGTGCAAATCAAAAGCCCCATGCTGGTGTGCGTGGGGATGTACCTGCCCCTGGAAACCACCTTCGCGATCTTCATCGGCGGGGTGATTCGCGGCATCGTGGATAAAATGGTCGAAAGAAGGAAATTCAACGCCGCCCAGAAAGCCCGGGTGGAAAACAACGGGGTGCTGCTGGCCTCGGGCTTGATCGCCGGGGAGGCCCTGGTGGGGCTGGTCTTTGCCTGGCTGGCCTTCTCTGAAAAGCCCATCCCGCAAATTCTCGAGCATTCTTCCTTCATTACCAGCCTGTTCGTGTTCCTGTTGATCGGCCTGGTGCTTACCATGATCCCGGTGCGCAACGCCGGCAAGCCCGATGAACCGGCGCCGCCCAGCGCAATGATGTAAGGCGGACAAGGTAGAAGGATATAGGAATAAGGAAAAAGAAAGGGTATGAGGTCGGGGCGAGTTTTATCCGGCCTCATACCGTTTTTTTAAATAACTGATGTTACGCGGTTTCTCCAAATTAGCCACAGAAACCACAGAGAACCCAGAGTTCTTATCTTACAGAAGGCCGGCATCACATTTTCGTTTATAAATGTGTTGCCAAGCCAGTAAACATTTGATTTTCTCTGTGCGCTCTGTGCCCTCTGCGGCTAAATTTTTCTGGCCTGCGTAACATCAGTTAAATAACCGCTCATTCAATGTTGACTTCGCGAGAGATGAGAAAAAAGAACACTCCGGCCGTCAATCTCCTGGATTTAAAACCGCTACGCAATCTCCTGCACTGGGAAACCGGGGAGAACGGGTTGATCGTGCTCCTGGTTCCCAAATTCCAAAACCGCTATCTCGTCAAATGGCTGATGCCCCGCCTGGCAAAGCCCAATTTCCGGGTTAAGCTGGATGCCTACGGCAGTTTTGTTTGGAGCCAGTGCGACGGGAATACCACGGTAGCGGAGATGGCGGAGCGGATGCGGGAAAAATTCGGCGAAAAAGCGGAACCGCTGTACGACCGGATTGCCCGGTTCCTTCAAAGGCTGGAGCGTGAAGATTTCCTGCGCTTGAATGCGAAGCCGTAGCAACAGGGCTGCCGACGCCGGTGGCGAGGTAAAGGATTCTTCGCCGCCGGACAGACGCCCCTCCGATCGTTTCATTAAAACGCCCCTCTCCCCTCCCCATTTCTTTAAAATCTCTTGAAGTTCTCCCCTTCACCGCCTATATTCACAGCGTGAATTTATGTTCACTAACTTAAACGGAGGAGGCTTCAGGCCATGAAAGTCATTGCCGATGTTTCGCTGGTGCCATTAGGAGTGGGGATTTCGCTTTCCAAATACATTGCCGCGTGCGAGCGGGTCTTTCGGGAGGCAGGGCTGAAAATCAACCTTCACGCGTACGGAACCAACGTAGAGGGCGAGTGGGAAGCTGTGATGGCGGCGATCAAACGCTGCCACGAGGTGGTGCACGAGATGGGCGCGCCGCGCATCTCCACCAACATCCGCCTGGGGACCCGCACCGACCGGCAGCAGAGTATGGAAGACAAGGTGCAAAGCGTGCGGGAGAAGTTAGGAGAATGATTGCGGGCGGCAGGTTCGGATTGTTGGAGTAATGGATTAGTGGAGTGGTGGAGCACTGGATCACTGGATTATTGGAGCGATGGGTTATTCGTGAGTCGGATTTTGAATTTTGATGCCCGGCGCCCGGCACCGGAAGCCGGAATTTCATATTATCTTCGTGCCCGGCGTTCCGGCAAATGCTATATTGCGCCCCTTCCGATTGGGGAAGCGTTTTGAACGGCAACGAGGTGGATAAAAGCAAATCAAATAAAAACCGCTATGACCAAGAAAGAATATCTGATTGTTAAAGGGGCCCGGGAGCATAATCTCAAGAATATCGACGTGTATATTCCCCGGGAAAAATTTGTAGTAATTACCGGCCTTTCCGGCTCCGGGAAATCCAGCCTGGCGTTCGATACCATCTACGCCGAGGGGCAGCGCCGCTACGTGGAATCCCTGAGCGCCTACGCCCGCCAGTTTTTGGGATTGATGGAGAAACCGGAGGTGGATTACATCGACGGCCTCTCCCCCGCCATCTCCATCGAGCAAAAAACCACCCATAAAAATCCGCGCTCCACGGTGGGCACGGTAACGGAAATTTACGACTACCTGCGCCTGCTGTTTGCCCGCATCGGCAAGCCCCATTGCTATAACTGCGGCGACCCCATCACCCGCCAGACTCCCCAGCAGATAGTGGATACCTTCCTGGAATTGCCGGAGGGCAGCCGGGTGCAAATTCTCGCCCCGGTGGTGCGGGGCCGCAAGGGCGAGTATAAAGAATTATTCGAGGAGATCAAGCGGGAAGGATTTTTACGAGTGCGGGTGGACGGTGAGATGCGCAGCCTCGACGAAGAGATCGACCTCAA
>WYBG01000419.1 GCA_011526015.1 Deltaproteobacteria bacterium
CCCTTTCTCCTGGGTCATTCCCGAATGTTTCTATCGGGAATCTATAAGTTTTAGGCCTGTGGATGCCCGATAAAGACATTCGGGCATGACAAAGGGGTGCAAGAACTTAGTGTTTGTCGCAATAGTTGTTTTTTCCTCTCCCCTGGGTTGAATAATTCTCAAAATCATACAAGTCGATGATGAGATTGTATTTGTGGACTAACGCCTTATAGAACCTTCCGTCTTTCTGCAAAATATACCGTTGCAATGCCCATAGCAAATAATCAATGATGCTCAATTCCGGGGTATCCTGGCTTTGAACGATCTCACAACTGAATGTAATAGACTTCGGGTTTCGGCGGCGTAGATTATCTCTTTCGATGGCTTTATTGACAGCGTCACGGAGTTTGGTTTGAGTATTGCGATCCCGGGCGGATAAAAAGATTTGATAGAATTCCTCTTCATCGTTTAAACGGTCTTTCAACATGTGATACACCAGATCAAAGTAGAATTCCTTCTCATTGCCGTTATGCTTTTTATGAAATAGATCCAGCCGCTTTCGCCCAAGTACTAAGTAAGTTTTAAATCCTTCTAAATCCCTGAGAAACTCAACAAATTTGGAGCGAACGTCCGGGCTATCGCCCCGGGCGTGAAGATACCAGCCCCGGGGGTTCGTTACGCTGGGTATGGTGTTATAGAGCGGATCGGTTTTAATTCGATTTTGAAAATCAAGAATTGCCCGGCGTATTTCCTTTTTATCGGCCAGAGAAATCATTCCGATTAATAAGATCGGTTGAAAGCCTGGCTGGCCGACCAGCAATTTTCGGTGCTTACCGTAAAAGGTGGGATCGCCGCTTTCGTCTATAAAAAAATAGTGCTTATTCACGAGTTCTTCACCACTATTCGGCATTCTTCCTACATCCAGAGGCGCCAGGTTAGGGGAGCGCAGGTTGAAATTCCCCACTTTAGTTAGGTTTTATTCCGATTCCTAAATCACGTTTACAGAGTTTTGAAACTCTCGCCTCTGAATACTAAAACCCCCGAACACTTAGAGCGTGTTTGAAAAATCGAAAAACATGCCACAACGACACCAAGACACTAAGATTGCACCAAGAATTTTAATGTTTTTTTGTTCCCGGAAGGCCGGGATTTGAGACTTCGTGACTTTGTGGCGAATTTCCAAACACCCTCTTAGAACAATTTCAACTGCTTATCCCCCGGCTTAGCTTTCGGCGGTTTTTTGGCCCCCTGCATTTTCTGGTATTCTTTGAGGGCGGTTTCGATGTCGCTCAAAAAGCGGGAGGGCGGGTTTTGCTGCATCTCGCCGAACAGGAAGCGTTTTCTGGCATGGGTGAGGATCAGCTTTTCCTGCGCCCGGGTCATGCCCACGTAAAAGAGCCGCCGTTCTTCCTCCGGGTCGGCGGGTTTGTCTTTTCGCTGATAGGGAATCAAACCTTCTTCGCAGCCGATGATGAACACCACCGGGAATTCCAGCCCCTTGGAGGCGTGCAGGCTCAGCAGGGCCACCCGGTCGGCGCGGGGATCGTATTCATCGGTCTCTTTTTGCAGCACCGTTGATTCCAGGAAATCCCCCAGGCGGTCGCCGAAGGGCTGCGCCCGCTGCGCCAGTTTGCGCAGCAGCTCCGCCCGCTTTGCCCCGGCTTTTTCCCCCCCGCTTTCGGCAATGAAACGCTCGATGCGCTCGATCAGCTCCGTAATGGGCGGGTGTTCCGCCGCCCCGTTCAACTCCAACAGCGCCGGCAGCGCCGGCCGCCGTTGCGGAGAAATTTTCTGCAAATGAAAAACCGAACCGGGATGGTGAATAAGCCAGAGGCAGGCGAGCAGCTCGCGAATTTCCTTGCGCCGGTAAAGAACCGTCTGCCCGGCGGTCTGGAAGGGAATCCCGGAGCGTTGAAACGCTTCTTCTAAGAAATAACCCAGCGCGCCGACCCGGTAGAGCACCGCAAAATCGGAAAACGAGCGCCCGGCGGCGTCTTCCTCACCCCCGTCCACCCGCCCGGAATCGAGGGAAAAATAACTGGTGCCCCCCACCATGCGCTCCACCTGGTGCACCACGTATTCCGCTTCCGCTTTGTGGGTGGGGGCGGCGTAGATCTCCAGGCGGGTTTTACTGATAATATCGGACCAGAGGTCGATTGCCCCGGTTTCGGCTTTTTGGGCAATCACCTGGCGGGAAGCTGCTAAAATATTCCGGGTGGAGCGGTAATTGCGGGTGAGGGTAAAGGCGCGGGCGGCGGGAAAATCTTCCCGGAATTTCAAAAAATACTCCCGGTTGGCCCCCCGGAATCCGTAGATCGCCTGGTCCGGGTCGCCGATCACGCAGAGGTTGGCGCCTCCTCCCGCCAGCAGCCGCAGCAAGCGATACTGGGCGTAGTTGATGTCCTGGTACTCATCTACGGAAATCCAGCGATAGCGTTGGCGGTATTGCTCCAGAATATCCGGGAAGGATTCAAATAAACGGATCGGCTGCATGATCAGGCCGTCGTAATCCACGGCCCGCTGGGCGCGCAGGGCGGATTCATACCCCCGGTAAACCTCTGCAAACCGGGGTTCCTGCGCGGAGCTTCCCTGCCCGACTGGCAGGCGGGCCTCACGGGGCGGGTAGAGGCTTTCCACCAGGGGGGATTCCGGGGCGATCAGTTTGTTCTTCACCGCGGAAATGTATTCTAAGAATTGCGCGATCTCCTGTTCGGCCAGGCCGGGATAGATTTCTTTCAACAGCGCATGGCGGTCTTCTTCCGCTAAGATGGTAAACCGCCCCGGAATGCCTACCGCTTCTCCTTCCCCCCGCAAAATCAACGCTCCAAAGGCGTGGAAGGTCTTGACGGTAACCTGCTTCGCAACCTGGGAATCCAGCAGACTCGCCAACCGCCCGGCCATTTCCTCCGCCGCTTTGTTGGTGAAGGTGATGGCCAGGATATTTTCCGGCGCAACCTCTTTTTCGGAGACCAGGTAGGCGATGCGATGGGTGAGGGTGCGGGTTTTCCCGGTTCCCGGCCCGGCCAGGATGATCAGCGGGGCGTCGGTACACAACACCGCTTCCCGCTGCTCGGGGTTGAGACCGGCGAACAGGGGATTCTGCGAATCCGGTTGGTGGGGAGTTTCCCGGGAGCCAGTCTCTTCGGGCGCAGCAGGATTGCCGTAATACTGCGCCGCGGCTTCCGGCTCGGAAACCCGCACTGGCTGGGGGGTAGAAAGCGGCGTTTGGGGGGAATCCGGCGCTTCTTGATCCGCCTGCGGCTGCGGCGGCGACGAGAAGAAATCCGCTGGCGGGGAACTTTTTGGCCGGGCGGGTTCCGGCTCGCCTTCAGATCCGCCCAGCCGGGGTGTTTTCGCTCCGAACAAATCCAACTGCGCGGCAAAAACCTCCTTTTCACCCTCCTCGAAAAGCTTGATGGTTCCGTATTCCCCGTCATACCCCGCGGCCAGCTGCACCTCTCCCGCCCGCACCCGGCGAATTCCTTCCGCCAGGCGGGTTCCGGCGATCTTTTCCAGGTCTTCCAACGGCGCATCTTGCAGGATGAACAATTCCGAACCGAGGCGCGCCAGCAGGTGCTCGTACCCCTGCGCGACCCGGTTGGAAGCGGCGCCCACCCCGTACACCTCTCCCAGCACTTCGGGCAGGGGAATCAGGCTGGTGAAGGGAGGTCGATTCTCCGGGCGCTCCCCTTCCTCCCGGTCGGCCAGCAGCTCCACCCGGTGCATCACCCCCACGGTGACCGGTTTGCCGCATTTCGGGCAAATCCCCTGGTGGGTCAGGGTGGTTTGGGGGTCCCAGCGAATTTCGCACTTGCGATGCCCGTCGTAATGGTACTTGCCCTCCTCGGGGAAGAATTCGATGGTGCCGCCGAATTGCCGCGGGTCGCCGCTTTGCAGGGCCGTAAAGATGGCCGGGTAGGATAACTCGCCGTGGAAAACGTTGGCTTCCCGGGCCAGTTTCTGGGGCGAGTGGGCGTCGGAGTTGGAGACTAAGGTATAACGATCCAGGGCGGACCAGCGCCAGTTCATGGGCGGGTCGGAAGAGAGACCGGTTTCCAGTGCGAAGATGTGTGGGGTGAGGTCTTCGAAGCACTCTTCGATGGAATCGAAGCCGGATTTGGAGCCGAACAGGGAGAACCAGGGGGTCCAGACGTGGGCGGGGATGAAGTGCGCCTGCGGATCGGTCTGCAGCACGATTTCTAACAAATCCCGCGCGTCCAGCCCCAGGATCGGGCGGCCGTCGGAGCGGATGTTGCCGATTTTTTCCAACTCCGCCTGCAATTTTTCCACCGCTGCGAAGGAGGGCAGGAACACCACGTTGTGGATCTTGCGCACCTTATCGTTCTTTTTGTAGATGTTGCTGATCTCTCCCGCGAGCATAAAGCGCACCTCGCCCCGGCAGGCGGGGGGCACTTCCTTGCGCAGCGGCGCGGCGAATTCTTCCTTGAGGCGGAACAGCCCCTCTTCCGCCGGTTCTAATTTCGCTTTCATCTCCGCCAGCCAGCCGGGGTGAGCGATGTCCCCGCTGCCCACCACCTGCACACCCTTGAGCTGCGCCCATTTTGTGAGCTGCTCGAAATTCAAATCCTTGCTGGTGGCGCGGGAGTAGTGGGAGTGGATGTGCAGATCGGCGACGAACTTCATGCGGCGTTCCTCCGCGGTGGATGGTTGTTGGCAGAGCGCAGGGCGCAAAGTGCAGGAAGCAGCGGGCTGGAGGAAGGTACAAAGCGAATTTCCCCCCCCCCTACACTCTGCTCCATGCGCCACGCGCTCCAAGTTAATGCCGCAGAACTGTTTCCGCAAGCAGAGGAGGAGATAAATTTTTTGGACAGAAGAAACGGAGAGTATAGAACCAAAAAAATTCTCCCTCGGGTAATCGCTCTAATATGTTTCTCATATCAGAAACCGAAACCATTCGATCTTCCAGGCCTAAAGCCAGAAGCTCTTGACAAGGAAGTTCCCATAATTTTTCTTCCCGGTTCTGCTCCCGAAGGAAGCGCCGCGCCCCGGGGATGAGCAAAAGCATCCGGTGAGGAATAGCAAACCCCCTCTCGCGAAGCCAACCTCGCAGGAGGGGGTTTTTATATTCAAGAAGGTTTACGATACCGAGTTAAGTTTTTTTCAGCGAACGCGCTTTAGATTCTCCTCAAACGTTTTCCGCCGCGGCATCTTCTTCACCCCCGGTGATGATTTTTCGCACCCGCGCCTTTACTTTCTCCGCCGTCCGTTCGATCACTATGTAAATCACCGGCACTACCAACAGCGTCAGAATGGTTCCCATGGCCATCCCGCCCATCACCGAGCGGGCCATGGGGGCCCAGTTCTCACCGCTTTCCCCCAGGCCCAGCGCCAGAGGCAGCATGGCCAGGATGGTGGTCAGGGCGGTCATCAGCACCGGGCGCAGGCGAACCCGCCCGCCTTCGAGGATGGCCTCGATCATATCCTTTCCCCGGGCGCGCAACTGGTTGATATAATCCACCAACACGATGCCGTTGTTCACCACGATGCCCACTAACATCACCATCCCCACCAGCGCCATCACGCTCAAGGAGGTGCCGGTGAGCAGCAACCCCAACGCCACCCCGGTAAAGGAAAGGGGAATGGTAAAAATGATCACAAACGGGTGAACTAAGGATTCGAACTGCGAGGCCATCACCATGTAAGTGAGGATAACTGCCACCAGCATGGCCATGCCCAAATACATAAAGGATTCCTGCTGCTCTTCCGCCACCCCGCCGATTTCTAAACGGTAATCCCCGGGAACCGAGATGCCTCTTAGAACCCCGGCCACCTCGCCGGTGACGCTGCTCAGGTCTCGCCCGGACACGTCCATCGCCACCGTAACCAGCCGTTCCTGGTCTTCGCGGATGATTTCCGTGGGCGCTTTGCTGTACTCCACGGCGGCCACCGCGCGAAGGGGAATTTGCCGGCCTAAAGGCGTGGGAATAAGAATGTTTTCCACGTCCGCTTTGCTGGAACGGGCATCTTTGACCAGTTGCACCCGGATATCATACTCATCCCCGCCCTCGCGGTAGCGGGTTACCACCGAGCCCAGCACGCTGGTGCTAATGATATTGCCCACTTGCGCGGTGCTCAATCCCAGGTCCGCAATCCGCTGCCGGTCCAAATTGATGCGCAGCTCCGGGGTCAATTCCTGGATGCTGGTTTCCATGTGAACGATCCCCTTGATGCCCTGCACCCGCCTCATAATATCGTTGGCCAGGGCCTCGGAGACGGAGAGATCGTGCCCGAATATTTCCACCACGATGTCGCCCCCGCCGCCGAACATCGCTTCCGCGCCGCGGTCCTCGAAGCGCGTTTTCATGTCCGGCAGGGTTTTGAAGCGCTCCCGCAAATCATCCTGAACCTCGAACATGCTGCGCTCCCGTTCCGCCAGTGGTTTCAGCCGGATGGTGACGTCTCCCTGGCTGGAGGCGCGGGAAGAGAACATGGCGTACATCCCTTCTCCCTGGCCGAAGTTGGCAAAAACCATCTCCGCTTCCGGGGTGTGGTCGAGAATGATCTGGTTCATCCGGTGGGCGCTTTCTTCCATGGATTCTAAGCTGGTTCCGGGAGCGCGGTCCACCGCAATGGAGATGAATCCCATATCGCTTTGAGGTAGAAATTCGCCGCCCATGTTTGCAAGTATAATAACCGAGAGAATAAACAGCCCGGTCGCCGAGAGCAGCACTGTCATCCGGTGATGAATCGACCAGCGGAGGGATTGTACATATACCTGTTGCAGGCGATCCAGCCAGCCGCCGACCACTCCCGCCACACGGGACAGCGCGGTTTTCTTCCCCTTCCTTTTTTCCTGGAAATACAAAAAACGCGAGGCCAGCAGGGGAATCAACGTAAGGGCGACCAGCAGCGAAACCGCCAGCGAGAAGCAGATAGTGATCACCATCTCGTTGAACAATTCCCCGGCAATGCCGGGCACAAACAATACCGGGATGAATACCGCCAGGGTGGTAAGGGTGGAGGCGGTAATGGCCATGGCTACTTCCCCGGCCCCGCTGTTGGCGGCTTCCCGGATTTCTTTGCCCTCTTCACGATAGCGGAAGATGCTTTCCAGCACCACGATAGAATTATCCACTAACATCCCCACTGCCAGGGCCAGGCCGGCCATGGAGATAATGTTCAGGGTCAGCCCGGCCTGGTCCATCACGGCAAAGGTGACGACCATGGACACCGGGATGGAGACCGCCACGATGAGGGAGCTGCGGAAATTGCGCAGGAAGAACAGCAGCACCAGGAACACAAGCCCGATGGCCTGCACGGCGGTGTTGCCCAGGTTGGACATAGAGCGGTTGATGAAGGTGGCGGCGTCGTAAAAGTTTTCGATGCGAATGCCGCGCGGCAGGGTGGTTTCAATTTCCGGGAGGCGGTTGAGCACCTGCCGGCACACGTTGACGGTGTTGGCGTCGGACTGTTTTTGGATCACCAGGATCACCGCCGGTTTGTTATTGGTCCATACTTTCTGGCGCTGCTCTGCAAACCCGTCCACTACCGTGGCCAGGTCTTTCACCCGGATCACCGAGCCGCTGATGGAGGCCACCGGGGTATTTTCGATCTCTTCCAGGGTGGTGTATTCGCCCATAGTTTGCAGGGTGAATTCCTGCCGGGCGTTCTCGATCCAGCCGGAAGGCATCTGCAAATTATTCGTCTGCAAAGCAGCGCTGAGGTGTTGCACCGACAAACCGGTTGCGCGCAGCCGGCCGGGATCGGCCAGCACCTTGATTTCCCGGCGCATTCCCCCCATGGTGAACACCGCGGCAACCCCGGGAATCCGTTCGATGCGCGGCTCGATGTCCCGCTCGGAAATTCGCCGCAGCTCCGCCTGGCCGTGCAAATCGGAGGCGACCGAGAGATACAAAATCGGCTGGGCGGAGGGATCGAAGGCGAAGATCAGCGGTTCGGTAATGTCATCCGGAAGGGCGTCGCGCACGAAAGCCAGGTTATCGCGCACGTCGATTTTGGCCTGGTCCATGTCCGTGCCCCACTCGAACTCCAGGGTAATAATGGAAAGCCCTTGGGCAGAAGTGGAATTGACTTTTTTAACGTTTTTGACCGAGGCCACCCCCTCTTCCATGGGGCGAGTCACCACGGTTTCAATATCATAGGGACTGACCCCGGTGTACTGGGTGATAATCGCGATCATAGGGAACTCTAACTTGGGGTACAGCTCCAGGTTCAGCCGCGCCAACGAAAAAAATCCGAACCCGATGGCGATCAAATAGATCATCAGGCAGGTGACTCCCCGCCGGATAGCGGTTTGGGTAATCGTCATGTTACTCTCCAGGGCTTAAAAGCGTTTATAGGTCTTTTGTTGGTAGTCCTAAACGCTTAATGCTGTTTAAAGAAGTGCATGGTGTCATTCCCACGAAGCTTGTCCCCGTGAATACGGGGAGTGGGAATCCATAAACTCAGCAGAAATCGTGGATTCCCGCTTTCGCGGGAATGACAAAATAGGTGGTCGAAGAGAATAACAGCATTACCTGTTTAGGACTACCAACCATTTAACCATCCGTCAACCATCACTCGAATACTCCACCCCCGCCCCGCTCATTCCTCCTTCACCACCATTACCGGGGAGCCGTCGCGCAGCAGGTTATGCCCCAGGGTCACCAATTTTTCGCCCACCTGAATACCGGAAGAGACGGCCAGGTTTTCGTGGTTTACATAGATCACTTCCAGTTTACGTTGCTGCGCCCGGCTGCTGTCCACCACAAATACGTAATAATTTTTGACCACCTCGCTTTTCCCCCCGATGGTCTCTAAGGTTGTGTTCTCGATGACGGCGAAGCGAGGGACGATGAGGGCGTCGCGAATGCTCCCGGTGGCCACTTCTACCCGGGCGAACATTCCCGGTTTGAGCCGGTGAGCGGGATTATCGATCAGCACTTCCACTTCTGCCATGCGAGTGAGAGGATCCAGCACCGGGCTGATCTCCGAGACCCTGCCCCGGAAAGGCTGCTCCGGGTAGCTTTTCACCTGTACCACCGCTTCCTGTCCAACGCTTAGCTTACCGAGGTCAGTCTCCGTTACATCAAAACAGATTTTTACCCGGTCCATTTGCACAATGCTCACCAGGGGTTGGGCCGGGGAGGCCATGTCGCCGGCTTCGTAATAGCGTTTCCCAATAATGCCGGAAATGGAGGCGGTAACCAGGGCGTCATCCAGCTGGCTTTGGGCGGTTTTCAGCAGCGCATCCGCCTGCGCGGTTTGCGCTTTGGCGGCCTCGAACTGGGTGGCAATGGCATCGTATTGCTGCTGGCTCATAGCGTTTTCCCGGGAGAGCCGCCGGGCGCGCTCGAATTCCACCAGCAGGTTGGCCTCCTGCGCCCGCGCTGCCGCCAGGCCCGCTTCCGTCTGGCGCACCACCTGCGCGATGGTGGTAGAAACGATCCGTGCGATGGGCGCGCCTTTGCGCACCGCGTCGCCATCGTCAACGTAGAACGCCTCGATGCGGTCGGGAATCTTGGAAAACACTTTCACCTCGGTTTCCGCGGCGATATCCCCGGTATAACTCAGCGACTGGATCAGCTCACCCGGGGCTACGGTTTTCACTTCCACAGGGACTTTTTCTTCGGCGTTCTCCGCGGCGCCGCTCTCCGACTGGCCGCAGCCCAGGAGGGCGAGAGCAATTAGCGCGCTGAAAAGGTAAACGAACGTCTTCGCTTGCATGGTGGTCTCCCTATTAATAGTGTTCGAGTATTGCAGCACCCAACCACGATAACACTAAAACACGATAACACCTGAACACTCAAACACTGCTTTATGTTCAAATAACTCCCGTCAACTGCCCGGTGGCCCTGCGCAGGGCATAGCGCGCCACCTGGTATTCAAACAATGAAGTCGCGTAACTCATGCGCGCCCGGGTAAGCGCCAGGCGGGAGCTGAGCACGTCCAACTGAGTGTTGGCTCCTTCTTCATACATCAAATTGGCCAGGCGCAGCGCCTCGTTGGCCAGATCCACGGTCTTACCGGCGGAGAGGAATTTCTGCTTTGCTTCTCGGAAGGTATTGTAGGCGATTTCCACCTCCGCGGTGATCCTGTCCCGTAATTGTTTTTCGCTGTCTTCCATGATTTTATAGTCTATGCGGGCTTTTTGGTACTGCCGGGTGGAACGCAGCCCGTGGAACAGGGGAATCTGCAAGTTCAAAGAGGAATAAAAACCCTTGCTGAAATCTTCGGAGCGGAAATCGAGATCGTTGCGCATGGCTAAATAAGAATAGTCGGTTTGGAAATACAATTTAGGCAAGAACTCGCTGCGGGCCATGGCAACTCCCTGGCGGGCCATGGTTTTTTGTTCCCGGAGCGCCTTCATTTCCGGGCGCTGCGCCAGGGCCAGTTGCTGCAATTCCGCCAGGCCCAGGTCGGCGAAGGCATCTTCCGTAAATACGAGCTCCCCGGAAATTTCGATTGCTGCCCCGGGATCGAGTCCCAGCACGGTGCGCAGAACGGTCAGGGCGGATTGGTAAGTATTCCGCACTGCGATCACCTCCGGCTCCAGGTTGGCGACATCTACTTCGGCCCTCATGCGGTCAAACCCGGAGGCTGACCCGACCCGGTATTTCTTATCCACCACTTCAAAATTTGCCCGCGCCTCGGCCAGGGCTTCTTCCTGCACTGCCACTAACTCCTTTGCGGTGATGCAGGTGAAAAACGCGCTGGCGGAGCGGAAAACCAGGGATTGGGTCTCCAACGCCAGGTGGTGTTCCGCCGCCCGGCTTGCCGCTTTAGCGGATTGAACTCCCGCCAGCCCCGCTCCGCCCAGGAACAGCGGCTGCCGCACCAGTGCCCCAAAATTCAGGGTATTTTCCAGCCCGAAGGCGATGTCCACGTAATCCGGCATCTGCTCAATTTCCGGGATCACCCCGGCCAGGGGGTCCAGCATCGGTTTGATGAAGTTGGGAATCCGGCTGGTCTGGATTTCCCAATTGTGCTGGTAGTTGGCATAGCCGTCTAATTGCGGCAGGAGCAGCGAGAACGCTTCCCCCACCCCCGCCCGGGCCCGGGCCAATTCTTTTTCGGCAATACGGAGTTGGGGATTTTGCGCCAGAGCCAGTTCCACGCTTTGCTCCAAAGTCAGGGTGAGTTTCTCCTGCGCCGACAAACTCGCAGCGGCGCAGGATATTAGCATTAGTAAGGTTAGAATGGGGATTTTGGCTATCATGGTTTACTCCGGGATTCAAGGTGTTCCGGTGTTATTGTGTTTTAGTGTTTTGGTAACCTCGCTTATACCCCCTTAGATACCCTAACACCCTAACACTAAAACGCTTCATGGCTGAAGAAGAACCTCCAACTTCTCGACGATGGCGGCCCGGGGGGCAATGCCGATGAGATGATCCATCAATTGCCCTTTGCGGAAAAAGAGCAGGATGGGCAACTCGGTAACCCCGAATTCCCGGGCGATCTGCTCTTTTGTTTCGATATAGACCCGGTCGAATTTGATTTTGCCGCGATATTCGGCGGCTAATTTTTCCAGCACCGGGGCCATGATGTGGCAGGAGCCGCACCAGTCGGCCCGGATTTCCATCAGCAGCGGTTCGCGGCTCCTCCGCATTGCCCGGGGGAAACTGGCGCGATTCAGCATCATCCTGCTCCATTTTTCTTCCATCGTAAATTCCTGCGGATTGCTTTTCTCCCAATTTCCAGGTTATTCTTATTCCAATATCCATGCCAGGTACAGATGGCGCGGTTCGAGGATTACGCAAGTGGTTTGAAAGTATTAACTTATAGGTTTAATTCAAAGGCGGGAGCGTTGCAAGCGGCAGAGGAATGGAATGATATATCAAATAATTTATGATATATCATAAGCATCTCTCATGGACTTCTGGGTATCCACCACTTCGTGGCTGGGCCGATGCGTAATAAAGTTTTTTAAAATCATAGCGAAATATATGAATTTTTTCAGTAATTTTTTAAAGCCGGTAGCACCGCAATATAGCGTGGAGTAAATTGAAACTGAGATTTACTCCGAATTTTGGTGAAAAAGGTCTCCCAAATAACTAAAAGTAGCATTATTTTGGAGAAAATCGGGCAAAAACCATGATTATTTTCAGGTCAGACGCAAGGTTTATGGTCTATTTGCCACTCAAATTCAACTCCACGCTATTCTGTAGAGCTACCTTTAAAGCCTTAAATGTAGAATTATTCATGCATACGACGGTCGCTTTCATTATTGTTCTGCTGGTTCTCTGTTTACCGGCAATTCATTTGTTGGCGCAGACTCATAATCCTGATTTCGAGCATCTCACCGTTGACCACGGCCTCTCGCAGAATCTGATTTATTCCATCCTGCAAGACCGCCAGGGTTTTTTGTGGTTTGGCACCAAAGACGGCCTTAACCGCTATGACGGCTATCGCTTCACCATCTTCCGGCATGATCCGTTCGATTCCACTTCTATTTCCGGCCAGGAGATCAAGGTTCTTTATGAAGATAGAGCCGGAAATCTCTGGATCGGCAGCACTGGCCTGAACCGATTTGACCGGATGACGGAAACCTTTGCCCGGTATCTTCACGATCCTGCGAATCCCAACACTCTCAGCCACAATGAGATTTACGCTATTGCCGAAGATTCCCGCCTCGACGGGACGCTCTGGATCGGCACGGACCACGGACTCAATAAACTACAAAAAGAGCAAAGGGCAAATGGCAAGGGGCAAGAAGCAAGGGGCAAATCGCAAGGGGCAAGCGCATCAATCCAGCAATCCAACGATTCTGTGACCTTCACGCACTATCTCCACGATCCGAAGAATCCGCAAAGCTTGAGCGACAATCGAGTCACGGCGATTCTAATGGATCACGCCGGCACACTATGGGTTGGAACTGAAAAGGGCCTGAATAAACTGCAAAAAGCCAACCTCGCTTTCGTGCGATATACCAAAGAAGCGCCGATGCCTTATCACCTCAAAGACGATTTCGTCACCTGTCTCTACGAAGATCGCAAGGGCAATCTTTGGGTAGGCGCTGTTTCGGGCTTGTTCCAACTGGATCGCGACAATGGCGGGGTTGGAAAATTCAGATACTATCCCCACCCGACCGGCGCCTTTGCCAAAGCCTGGCAAGGGATTATCAAGACGGTTCGGGAAAGGCCGGATGGCAAACTCTGGATCGGGACATTGACCGGCCTGGCGCTGTTCGATCCGATGACCGGAACTTATCACAACTTCCGCCACGATCCCGCAGACCCGCAAAGCCTCGGTTCGGAAGGCATTCTTGCCATCTACCACGACTGCGGCGGCATTTTTTGGTTCGGCAGCGCCGGGAAAGGACTCCATAAGCTAAATCCCCACGCCAAAGTCTTTCGCCATTATGGCGGAAAAGGCGATCGGCGGAATGGTCAAAATGCGTTTAGCGTTCACGCACTCATCGAAGATCAGTCCGGGCGGCTGTGGCTCAATGCGAATGACCGCCTCTATCAACTCGATCGCGCCACCGGCGAATGGCGCCAGTTTGAAAGCGCCATGGCGCCGGTTGGCTCGCTGATCGAGGATCGACAGGGTATTCTGTGGTTCGCCACGGGAAACGGATTGTGGGAATTTGACCCGCGCACGAAACGGCTGGCCCGCTATCAACACGATCCCGGCGATGAGGGCAGTCTCCCCAGCAACGCTGTCTGGCATGTGATCGAGGGTAAAGACGGCAGTTTATGGGTGTTGGCCGTTGGTGGGATGCTGAGCCGCCTGGATGGGGCCACCGGACGGTGGGCTCATTTCAAAATCCCTGCGGCGGAAAAAGTTTCCGTGCATCGAATGCATCAGGATGCCGGCGGAATATTCTGGCTGGGAAGCGATGCCGGCCTGGTTCGCTTCGATCCGGTGGATTCCTCTGCCCGCTACTATCGCAATGATCCCGGGAACCCCGCGAGCCTGGGTTACGATATGGTGTACTCGATTCTTCCGGATCCGCGCGAGCCGGAGCGATTTCTCTGGCTGGGCACGGCTGGCGGAGGACTCAATCGTTTTGAGATGGCCACCGAGAAGTTCACTCACTATACCGAGAAGGATGGCCTGCCGAACAACGTGGTGTATGGCATCTTGCCCGATCGTCACGGCCGGTTATGGATGAGCACTAACCACGGCCTTTCGGTATTCGATCCTCAAACCGGGGCCTTTCGGAACTTCGATGTGCACGATGGTTTGCAGAGCAATGAATTCAATCGCGCGGCGTATTTCTTGGGCAAAAAGGGAGAGATGTTCTTTGGCGGCGTCAACGGCTTGAATGCCTTTTACCCGGATAGCATTCGGAGCAATCCCCACGCCCCGCCGGTTGTGATCACGGATTTCCAGCTGGCGTATCAACCGGTCTCTTTTCGGGATCCCCATTCCCCGCTGCGCCAACCGATTTCCGAGACCGCAGGGATTCGATTGGCTTATGACCAGAACACCATTGCGTTTGAGTTCGTGGCGCTGGATTTTGCGGAGCCGCAGAAAAACCGCTATGCCTATATGCTGGAGAATTTCGATCCGCAATGGGTGCAGAACGGGACCAACCGCAAAGCGACCTACACCAATCTGGCCCCGGGGCATTATGTTTTTCGCGTGAAAGGCGCCAACAACGACGGCCTTTGGAATGAAGCAGGCGCCTCCCTCAAAATCACCATCACGCCGCCGTGGTGGAAAACCTGGTGGTTTCGGATGGGGAGCGTGTTGGCGATCCTGGTTTTGCTGATCTCAGTGCATCGCTGGCGAACGGCCTATATTGAAGCGAGAAAACGGGCGCTCGAAAAGGAAGTTGCCGAGCGCAAGCAGGCGGAGATGAAATTGCAAAACTCCCGCAAGCAGTTGCGCGCTTTGACCGGCCATTTGCACGAGCTGATGGAGCGGGAGCGGATTTCAATTGCCCAGGATATTCATGATGAGCTGGGCAGCGTGTTCACGGCTTTGAAAATCGATTTGACGCTTCTGGAGCGCGGCCTTGAAAAAAGCTCCCCGCCAGGGGCGGATGATCCCAGCTTGCAAGAGATTCGCGCGATGAAGAAGACCATCGACGCCACGGTCGGCAAGATGAGAGAATTCGTGCGCCGGCTGCGGCCCGAGGTGCTCGATGACCTGGGCCTGCTGGCGGCGCTGGAATGGCAAATGCAGGAGTTTCAGCAGCGCATCGGCGTGGCGTATGAGTTCAAGTCGGAAACCGCCGCGCTGGCAGTCGAGGAGCATTGCGCCATCGCGGTTTTCCGAATTTTTCAAGAAGCGCTCACCAATATCGCCCGCCATGCCCACGCCAGCAAGGTGGTGGTGCACATCCGCCAGAACCAGGGTCAGGCGGCCATCGCCATCTGCGACAACGGCGTGGGCATGCCCGCGGAAAAATTGGCCTCGCCGGACACCTTTGGCCTGCTGGGCATGCGGGAACGGGCGTTGATGTTCGGCGGCGAGGTGGAAATTACCAGCGCCCCTGGCAAGGGAACCACGGTGCTCATCAAAGTTCCGCTGGCGCGATAAAGCCAAGGACAGAAAAATGTAGGCTCATGTCGATTTGTGTGGGTAATTTTTGACAAGATTAACAGGATTGACTGGATTAAATAAAATCCCGTTTATCAAAATTATGGTAGAATTAGACTGGTGATTCATGCTCATAATCCTTTAAACCGCTTGTTCGTATGGGCTGCAATTTGTCTTTGACATGAAAAAATATTACCCTCATAAGAAAAAGGGAAACGATTACAAAACCGGTTCGATACCAGAAGATTGATCAACCAGATATACTTAAATCTAAAATCTTGTCAATCTTGTTAATCCGGTCAAAAGAAAAAAGCTCTCATCGTTTGTAGATTTACCCACACCAAACAACATAGAGCCAAAATGTAAGGCAGGAAAATGATCCGAACGCTGATTGTGGACGATCATCCGCTGGTGCGCGCCGGCTTCAGAAAAATTATCGAAGCCGAGATCGACATTGGCGTCGCCGGCGAGTGCGGCAATGCCGCCGAAGTCTTGCGCTTTATTCGCGAGCAGGAATGCGACGTCGTCGTGCTCGACATCGACCTGCCGGGGAAGAGCGGCCTGGATCTGTTAGTGGATTTGCGAAACCTGGCGCCCGCGGCAAAAGTTCTGGTGCAGAGCATTCATCCGGAAGAAAGATATGCGTTGCGCACGCTGAAAGCCGGCGCTTCCGGCTATATCACCAAAGAAGCCGCAGCCGATGAGCTGGTCAAGGCGATCCGCGAAATCCATCACGGCGGCAAGTATATCAGCCCCCGGCTGGCGCAAATGCTGGCGTGCGATTTGGAGAAAACCGGGAAGCTGCCGCACGAAAAATTGTCCGATCGAGAGTTTCAGATTTTGCGATTGATCGGATCCGGAAAAGAAGTCGGTGAAATATCCGAAATGCTGTCGTTGAGCATCAACACCGTCAACACCTACCGCAAGCGCCTTTTGGAAAAGATGAATATGAAATCCAATGCGGAGCTGATGTACTATGCCATCAAGCATGATTTGGTGGCGTGAGCAAAACTCTGGTATTTAACCTCCCGGAGGTTTAGAACCTCCGGGAGGTTGATCGCCTCTTCAAAGAAATTTCACCTCAAACCCGATATGAGCGTGAATTTTTTGAAGTTTTTCGCGTTTCCCCGTTTTTATCCACCCGCCCCTCTTCTCCACCAAGCCTCTTCTTCGCTGTCTTCTCTCCAATTCTAAAAGGGTAGTGGTTAAGTTTTGACTGATGTCCGCCATAGGCGGATGCGCCTTTGGCGCAAAAGAGGAGGTGCCACCTTCTCTTTTGAACAAGAGAAAACCGAGGCAATGGCATAGCCATCACTTCGTGACACTATGTGACAGAGTTTTGGGGAATCCATGGCTTCGCCAGAAGAATATCTCTGTTATCTCCGTTCGCTCCTGTTCAACGAACGCTGGCGTTCTCAGTCAAAGTGTAACCACTACCTCTAAAAGTTGTTGTGCATTAAGTTCTCTCCCACCTCGCTTGCCACAAAAACTGTGACGCCAAAATCGCATTCGCCGGTGACAAACTCCCAACCGCGTTTTGTTTATTTTTATCACCGGAGAAAACGCCCGGGGAATTGTTGCATGACGATTTTGATCGTGGATGATTCGCAAGAGTTCCGGCGCAGCTTGAGGAGGCTGCTCGACACGTTGGCGGAGGTGACCATCGTGGGCGAGGCCGGAAGCGTGTCGGAAGCCATTCGGTTGGCCGCGGAAAGCAAGCCCGGGGCCGTAATCCTGGACCTCAAACTGCCGGACGGTTCCGGCTTTGAGGTGCTGCGGGAGATCAAGAAGAGCGAAGGCAAACCGCCGCTGGTCGTCATGCTGACAAACTTTGCCTCCGAGCAGCACCGGCGGAAAAGCCTGGCGGAGGGCGCGGACTATTTTTTTGATAAAACCACTGAATTTGAAGAGGTGCTCGCAGTTCTGAAGAATAAATAACAATAAGGAGAAAGGATTATGAAGCATTATTGCACCTTCGCCTGGCTCGCGATAGCGAGCATTCTTATGGGCATGCCCGGCCCGGGCCGCGCCCAGATAGCGGGACACCATTTACCGGGGAGTTGGGGGCTGCAATCCGGCAGCCAGTTTGCCGAAGGGCTTGCCATTGGCCCGCTTTATCTTCATTACGGCTCTGACAAGATTATGGATGGAGATGGCAACGAGTTGCCAAATCTGACCGGCGAAAAGCGCGACGTCCGCAGCGATGCCTTTGGATTATTTGCCTGGTGGGTGAGCCAGTATAAAATCCTGGGCGCAAACTACGGCATCCAGGCCATCATACCGTTTGTCGGCAACCAGATCGAATTTGCCTCTTTTGAATTCGAAACCGGGTTTGGGCTGGCCGATATCTTCCTGCAGCCGGTCAACTTAGGCTGGCACTTGAAGCAGGCGGACTTTCTGGCCACCTACGGCTTCTATATTCCCGCGGGCAGTTATGAAGCCGGGGCGGAGGACAACCACGGCCTGGGAATGTGGACCCACGAATTCGGCGCCGGAAGCACGCTCTTTTTCGACGCTCAAAAACGCTGGCACTTCGCCGCCGCGGGTTATTTCGAGCTGAACGGGACAAAGAAAGATACCGAGATCGATGTGGGCAATACTCTCACCGTGGAGGGCGGTCTGGGCCGCTCGTTCCTGGAAGGCGCTTTGTCAGTTGGGGTGGCTTATTACGCCAACTGGAAATTGAGCCCGGATAAGATCGGGTTGAATACCGATATTCCCAACCTGCCCAGCGAGGTTACCCTGGAGGACAAGCACCGGGTCTATGCGCTGGGGCCGGAAGTGACCCTGCCGGTTGCGATCAAGGGCAGGCTGATTTCCTTAATTACTGCGCGGTACCAGTGGGAGTTAGATGCCCGCAGCACCCTGGAAGGAGAGCGCCTTACCATGTTTGTCATCTTTCCTTTCTTCGCGGGGCAGGAGAAGTGAGAAGCACAGTTTTGGCATGGAGAAAATACAATGAAAACACTATCAGCCGTTCTCATCATCATCTTTATGTTGTGGTCAAACGCGCTTCTGAACGCCCAGGATTCAAAGGAACAGCTCGCCCGGCGGCTTTCCTATCCCGTTTCTGATATGGTCAGCATTCCCTTCCAGTTCAACTGGGAAAACGGGGTGGGGCCTAATAACGATCTGCGCTACCTTCTCAATATTCAGCCGGTGGTGCCGTTTTCGCTCAGCAAGAGCTGGAACCTGGTCGGCCGCTGGATCATGCCCTACCTCTCCCAGCCGGTGCTTGCTTCCGGCGGTGAGCCTGCATCGGGCTAGCGATATTCTGGCCTCGGGGTTCTTCTCCCAGGTCAAAGCGAGTGGGCCGCTCTGGGGGATCGGTCACGTCTTGAGCATCCCCATAACCACCAACCCGTTCCTGGGATCGGGGAAGTGGTCGGCCGGCCCGACGGCGGTTCTGGTGCCCAATCCGGTCCCTGGACCTATGGCTTCCTGGTGAACCATCTCTGGTCCTTTGCCAACACGGGCAGGGTGGAGCGAGCGAAGGTGAACCACCAGACCTTTCTGCAGCCGCTCATTGCCTATGTAACGAAGGGCGGCGTCACCGTGAGCATCAACAGCGAATCCACCTGCAACTGGGAAGCGCCGGGCGGCGAGCAATGGACCATCCCCGATTCCCTCTACGATTAATTCCTTCTGACCCGCCTCCGGATCTGGCAGCGCCCGGTGCGGTCGAACCGCCTCGGGCGCTCTTACCGAGATGGTGTGTCAGCCGATGCCACAAAGGAGAGCTACCATGAATCGAAGAAAATCTGCTCTGCTAATCGTTTGCCTTTGCGTTATGATATACCTGGTATCGGGTTGCTCTGCATTTCGCGGGTCGCGCGCTGTGGACATGGCGCCCTTTGCCGAGAACACCACCATGATGTTTGCCGAGGCGGCCAAGGTGAACCAGTCGTTTCGCCTCGTACATTTGAAGCCATACACCAACCTTCCGGAAGTCAGTGAATTTCGGCACCGCAGCCAGCCCCTGGTCGCCGGCCTGAAGGGACTGGAGATGTACTCCAACCAGGTTGTCGCCCTCGACATGGCCGCGAAATCGGACAAACAGAAGAACGCCCTGTTTGCCAGCTACCTGGAGGAGGCGGCCGGGAAAGTAGCCAGAGGCGAGAGGCTGGCGAGTCTCCGAATCACAAGAGCTGCGCTCGACTCGACGTTCGCGTCTATTCGCAGCGCCAGGACGTTCCTGGGGGGGATTGGCGCAGCGTCGCCGCTGGTCAACGCCGTGGTGCTCGCGCTGCTGGAGGGGCTCGAGGCGCTGAACGAGGAGCTTCCCACGCTCATAGGAGCGATCGACCGGGAGATCGAGCGCAACTACCGGGACAAGCGCAGGGCTTACGAAGGCCTCACCAGGCTGCAAGCGCAGTACCTCATCGCCGCGACCTGGCTTTATGAAGGCAAATCCGGCAACCCCGCAGCAGTCGATTCGCTGCTCCATTCTGATCCGTCGCTGAAGGTGTTCATACCCTCGGCGGAGCGGGCCTCACCCCAGGAACTGGCTGCGGCGGAAGAAGAACTGGTTGGGCGGCTGGAGCGCATCAACTTGCTGATCGACCAACTGGCCGACGAGAAGTCGGCTTACCTCGCGACGCGGCAGGAACTGGAAGACCTGCGCGTCAATATTGACCAGCGCATCAAGGTGGCGCGTGACGCCGTGGTCGTGTGGGGACAGTCGCACCGGAACCTGGGCCAGGGCATCCCGGTGCCGCCGCTCATTAACGTCTCGGCCATCGCATCAGGGATGGTAAAGAAGGCGGTTCCCCTGCCCTGAAGGTATTGGAAACGCATGTTCGCGTTTGAGATGAAGTGAGTCAACCAAACCCAAACAACAAGGAGATAGTCATGAAATCAGAAGACAAAAATACCCTCACGGGAAAACCCAAAAGGATGAATCGCCGCGGCAAGCTCATCACCTTGATTTTAGGCGGCCTGGCCGTTGCGCTCGCGGCCTTCATTCTTGCCCAGGGCGGCGAGCTGGCTACCGCCCAGGAAAAAGCGCCCCAGGGGGAGAAGGCGAAAATGCGCGACGTGTACTTTCCGGGCACCGAGGAGCTGGCGCCGGATGAGATGCGGATCATCGCCTGCGGGACGGGCACGCCCACCCCGCGGTTGAAACAGGCAGCGGCCTGCTTCCTGGTACAACTGGGTAACGGCGACAACTTCGTCTTCGACATGGGCTCCGGCTCCGCGGAACGCCTGGCCTCCCTCGACATCCCCTACGACCAGCTCGACAAGGTCTTCATCGGCCACCTGCACCTCGACCACGTGGGCGACCTGCCCAGCTTCTATTTCACCCGTTCGGTCAACCAAGGGCGGAGCAAGCTCCGCGTCTGGGGGCCCAGCGGCGTGAGGCCCGAGTGGGGCATGAAGGCCGCGATGGAGAACATGAAGGCTATGTACGGCTGGGAGCGCGCCATGCGGGGCGCCCTCATGGGACCGGTAGAGCTGGAGGTGAACGAGTTCGATTGGACCGGCATCAACCAGGTCATCTACAACGAGAACGGGGTGATCGTGCGGAGCATCCCGGCAGTGCACAATGACCAGTCGGTGAGCTTCATCCTGGAGTGGAAGGGGCTTAAATTCGCCTTCTCCAGCGACACCGTGCCGAACAAATGGTGGTGTGAGTACACCAGGGGCGTGGACGTTTCCGTGCACGAAGCCTTCTACCCGGTGGAGGGGCTGATCACGAAGGCTCACTTCAGCCCGCTGGAAGCGTTGAACGTCGGCACCCGGGTGCACACGCCGCCCCAGGGTTTTGGCAAGGTGATGGACTTGACGCGACCGCGCCTGGCCATTGCCTACCATCTGCCCACCGACTTCGAGTCGCTCCCCCTCATCCGCGACGGGATCCGCGAATACTACGCTGGCCCCCTCGACATGGCGGACGACTTCATGGTCTGGAACGTGACGAAGGAGGCGATTCGCACCCGCATGACGGTGTCCAATCCGTGGCACGTCATGCAGCCGTCGGAGCTGCCGAAGACCCCGGGTGACCCGGCGAGCTACCAGGTCCACGAGTTGACGCGTACCGGGTTGGAGCCCGGTTACCTGCCGGTGATTCAGAAGATCTACGACGATTTCAACAAGAAACACGGCACGGATTATAAACCCCCGATGCCCGGAGGGAAGTAGATGATCGGCATCGAATCACCCTGTAGCGCGGATGGGGGATCCGCTGGGGCGGATTTCGACAGCGGAAACTGCCTGACTCGCGCTCGTCCACCTCGTGGCGGTTTGCGCGCAGCGCTGCTGGCGCTGCTCAGCCTGTTAGGGCTGGCGCCCGCCGGCGCCCACGACCTTTGGACCGAACCTGAACGCTTCCGCCCCGGCACGGGCCAGGAACTGCGCCCGGCGGTAGCGCACCTGGTGATCGGGTACAGCGAGCAATACCAGCTCCCCGAGGAACAATATCTCCTCGCCATCGTGGCCAACATGGAAGCGGTGATGGCGGGGATCGTTTCGCAGCCCCCCGCTGCCGACCCATCTCTCAGCGTCGCAGAATACCAGCGGCTGCGCGCGCTTCCACCGGAGAAGTTGCGCGATCTAATCGAAGCGCAGGCCGCGGACTACCTCGAAGGCGTGGTGCTGGAGTTCGACGACGAGCGCGCCCACCCCGAGATCATCGGAATCAAAGTGCCGCCGGTGGGCGACCTCGATTATTCGCGCCGGAGCACGATTCTGCTCGCTGGCGCGCTGCCGGCCGGCGCGAAGGAGGTCACCTTCCGCTACGGGGCGCGCCACGGCGGGAGCGTGCTGCATGTGGGCGGGGCCGCCCGGAATGATGCACTCTGGCTCAAGAACGGCGAACGCAGTCTGCCGTATGTGATCGGAAAGGGCTTCAAGGGGCGCACGCTCTGGGACGTCCTGCTCGATTACATGGTGCTCGGCTTTACCCATATCCTGCCGAAAGGCATCGACCATATCCTGTTCGTGCTGGGGCTGTTCCTGCTCAGCACGCGCAAGGCGCCGCTCCTGACCCAGGTCACGGCCTTCACGGTCGCGCATACGTTGACGCTTGGATTATCGGTGTACGGGGTGGTCTCGCTGTCGCGCTCGGTGGTCGAGCCGCTGATCGCCGCCTCGATTGCCTACGTCGCCGTGGAAAACATCCTGACGCCGCAACTCAAACCGTGGCGCGCGCTGGTGGTGTTCGGCTTCGGCCTGTTGCACGGTCTCGGCTTCGCCGGCGTGCTGCAGGAGGTGGGCCTGCCGCGGGCGCAGTTGTTGCCGGCGCTGGCCAGCTTCAACGTCGGCGTCGAGCTTGGTCAGCTCACGGTGATCGCGCTCGCCTTTCTGGCGGTAGGGATCTGGGGACACAACCGCTCCTGGTATCGCCCGTGCGTCGTGATTCCGGCCTCGGCGATGATCGCGGCGGTGGGCCTGTTCTGGATGGTGCAGCGGGTGCTGGGGCCCTAAGAAGTCGTTTTATGGGAATCTCCGAAGGAGTCCTATGGACCATCCCTATCCCGTAGGGAGCACTATGTGCCGGGAAAAGTCCTAATTTTAGCCACGCGAAAAGGAACTGCACGACGCCGGCGGCCAGCCGCCCGGCGCGGTCGAACCGCCTCGGGCGCTCTTTGCGCTTATCCTGCCGCGGAAGAAGTAACGCGATAATATCGCTGGTTCGAGTTCCGGATCAAGTGATTTGGCGCGGCCACGCCGAAGGCCCGATTGACCCCAATGCTTCCATGGAAAAGCGGGAGAAAAGGCTGAACGAATGCAAATCTTGAATAAGAGTCTGCCCGTGATTTCATGCGCCCTGGTGATTTTTTTTGCCATCGCCAGCCCGCTCTTGTCCCAAAATCAGCAGAGGGTGCAATTATGGCTGGACTATGACCCGACCTACCCCATGGGCAAATGGACTTTTGATCTCGAAATTGCCCCACACGTCGGTCTGGGAGAGTCAAGATGGAGCGAACTCAGCGTCACGCCGAATTGGGAATACTCTGTTACGGGCTGGCTCGATCTGTCCGGGGGGCTGGCGTTGACGTACACGCACCAGACCGAGGACTTCGATTCCTTCGAATTGAACCCTTATGTGGAGATCAAGCCGTACTGGTACACTAAACACGGCATTCGCGGCATTAAGCTGGTCGATTACCTGCGCTTCGAGTACCGCGCGCAATATACTTTCCACGATAAAGAGAAAAACAACAGCGCGCGAATCAGAAACCGCATTCAGGCGCAGATCCCCATCAACAAGGGAAGTATGTTCCTGGACCGGGCCTGGTATGCCATCGTCGATGTGGAGGCGTTTTATAATGCGGAAGATTTGCAGGAACGATTCAGCTCACGGCAGCGCTTCAGGATCGGGGCCGGCTATCGGCATAGCAATGCGTGGCGCTACCAGGTAATTTACACCCTGCAGCGCGCCCGCAATACCATTGAGGAGCACTTTACCACTACCGACAGTATTTTCCGGTTCCGGGTGATTCACTTTTTTTAACTATGTGCTTTAACCCATAATCTGAGGAGCGGTTGCGATAATGAAGAGCAAGGTAAAAAGAACCTGGCAGGCCTTGCTGATGCTTGCCGCGGTGGCATGGTACGTCTTTCTGGTCGTTCACAGCTTGGGCGAAAGGGAAAGGCGTTCGCTGCATCTGTTAGAGCAGCCGGGAGCAGGCGATTATGCCCGCGCCAGTATCCGGATCGTGAAGGTAGACCCGGCTGCTTCTGAGCTGACCGCGCGAATACGCTTTCGTTTTGCCGGAAGCATCGCACGGGATCAAGTTACCCCGGCAACCGGCTTGAAATTCTTTTTCAATGATCCCCAGGCAGCGCAGGAGTTCGAGTTTGCCGGGGGCAAACCGGTTAGCCCGGTTGAGGCAGTGTTCTCGCTGGAAGGGAATGCCGACAACTACCCGTTCGACCGCTATGAAACTTACCTCGGCATCGGAGCGGCCACTTTGCAAGAGGGCGAGCCTGTGCCTGTGTGCCTGGAGCTTTCCGCATCCATCCCGGGAATGAAATTCCGGGGGAATATCGCTGAGAAGCAGCGAGGAGAAGCCCGGCGCATCGATTTGAAACTAAGCAGGGCCAAAAATACGATCGTCATCGCGATCAGCGTGATGATGTTGATGATGTTCCTGGCGATCGGGGTGCTGCTCATGGCGCTCCGGGTGATTCCGGGGGAGCGGAAATTTGACCTGTTCCCCCTGTCGCTTTCGATCACATTGGTCTTTGGCCTGCCGGCTCTTCGGAATACCCAGCCCGGCATCCCGGCGCAGGGGGTATTGGGCGATTACATTTCCTTTTTCTGGGCGGAGCAGATTGTTGCCGCATCCGCGGTCATCCTGGTGGTGGTCTGGCTTCTGCGCTCCCGCTAATTGCCAAGGGTGGAATCAAATTCGTGCAGGCGTAGAGCGATGAGCGATCTTTCGCTCCTCGCTCTACGCTATTTGTTTCGCTTGAACCAAGGATTTTGCTGCTTCCCGTCCGCCGAGCAGCGAACTTAACCCGGCGCGGACAAAACTAAACCTGAACAAGCAAAGGAACCGAACCATGAAAACCAGTTCGAAACTTCCAATCCCGAAGCGGGTGTGCACAGCCATCTTTGGCCTGGCGCTGGCCTGCTTGCTGGCCGGGGCGCTGCTTACCTGCGCCGCGCCGCGGCCGAAGGCCCAGCCGGCTCCGCCTGCGGCGGTGCAGCCCGCACAAACGATGACGCAGGCAGACGTTCAGCTTCTCGACAGGAGCCTTTACGACGTAATCACACTGGTGGAGCGCTACGATAATATCGCCTGCCAAACCAGGAACACCATCGTGCGCCGCTTGCGAATGGTAGAAAATGCGCTGGTGGCCGGGCGCTATACGGCGGCCGCCAGCCTGCTCGACATCTGGATGCGCAAGTATGCGAAGATGCAAAAGGCGGGGCTGCTGCCCCCGGAACTGGCGGGCGTGCTACAGGAGCGGTTGGGGGCGATCCGGCCCCTGATCCGCAGCGGCTGGTCGGCCAGGCCCGGGACCACCCATCCCTGGCCGCCGCTGCCGACCTGCCCCTGGGACATCGGGTCGCTCTCCACGCGGCCCGGCGCGGTGGGCGAGTATGAGGTTCTCGATTCCGGCGACCTCGAGACCATCATCTCAGGTATCGTCATGGAGATTCCTGAAGTCGGCCACCTGTTGCATGTCCTGGTGGGAGTCTTCTGGCCCGAGAACGAGGGGCCCGATATCTATAGCCTCATCGACGAGAGAATCGACGCCATGGTGCGGGGAATCGTCTCCAACGATCTGCAGGGCCTGGACAACGTGCTTCAAGACGTGCTGGAGTACGAGGAGACGTGCATTACTGCCTGCCCGGAAATGATCACCGACGCCTGGACCACGGCTAAGTTGATGTTCGATCAGAAGCTGCCGGATTTCCAGTGGAACACCGGGGACGATGACTACCGGGTGATGCTGCTGCCGCTGTACGCCCAGTACGTGAACCTCTACATCGCGCTGCTGCGCGAAGGTGTTATTAATGGGGCAGAATGGCGCTGGAACCAGGTCCAGATCGACGACGCTGAGAACCACCTTAAGAGCTTGATCTCCGATGCCACCGCCTACGTACAGGAGGTCTATGACCTCGGGTGGGCCGAGCTGCCGTCCGGCTCCCAGCAACAAACCTGGACCGAGCAGAACGCATATAGCCGTGATATGATCCTCAACGTGCTGGACTTCCGGGACATGTGGCCGTACCTGGATCCCATCGCCTACCCCGAAGGCAACCCGGACTACAAGGCTACCCGCATGATCTACAGCGATCCGATGGGGTACGCCGCATGGAACGGCAACATCGTCTCGGCGCCGGACAACGTCACCACACCGTTATACCAGGTAAGAGCGTGGACCAAGAACATGGAGGATTACGGCTGCAATGGGCCGGCCTATCTCGTCCTTGATGCAATCCAGGCCATTTACGATGGGTCCACGGGTCCCATCTTCGGCCCGGTCACCGGTGACTACAACCTGACCGGCTCCCCCGCTGAGTCTATGACCCCGGTTCTGACCGCTCCGTACGGTCCCTATGGCCCGGTCATCGCTGTAGAGGGGCGCACGGTGGCCTGGAAGAACAGCTCCACTGCTGATTACGTTTACATGCTCGAAGGCGTCACGTTCTGGTACAACAGCGGCTTCTCCCAGGGTTTCGGAGGCTACGAGCTTGACGACATCCGCACTTGTTTTTCAGCCACGGACCACATCCTGGCCAACTTCAAGATCATGGGCACCTATTCCTGGGGGGATAATTATTATTCCTGCCACCGCAAGCTCAAGGGCCAGTATAGCGCCGACTGCATCGTCTTCGGCTTCCGGCGGGACGATTCTTTCTGACCCGCCTGCGGATCTGGCAGCGCCCGGCGCGGTTGGACCGCGCCGGGCGTTTTCTCCGAGATGAGGAAGCGATGAAACAACAAACCGCAAAACTCCAGGCAAGTGCATCGCGGCGGAAGTTAATATTTTTACCAAAAACCGCTGACTGTCAACAAAATACTCTGGTAAGTCGTGCCGGTGAGGGGGTTTTCGGGGCCCGAATCGATTTCCGAGCGGGCGTATCGCAGGTCGAAATGGTCTGCCAGGTAGCGGAGGGTGCGATTGGATGAAGACGCCGCCAGCGCCTTCAAAACCCCTTTGGCGCCCAGGCCGTAACCGGAGGTTTTTACGTTCTCCCAACCGGGCCCGTAAAAGCGCCCGGAAGTGATCTCCAGGAAATCGAAGAATTGGAGCCTCAGCCCTTTATGAATTTCCACTTCATCGTCGCTTTTGGCGGGGAGCAGGTTGCCGCCGAAACTGATATCTCCCAATAGCCCTTCTTCGTAGTTCCCACCATCTGTAACCAGGAGATCGCTGGCGTCCACCGACCAGTCGATGCCCAGCGCCCGGATGGATATATCCCGCATCCGGAAATCCGCCCCGGCGGAGAGGGCATATCCTAATTTGGCGGTTCTGGGGATGGGGTCTTTCTGGTCCGGGTCTAAATAGCTCACCTTATCGCCGATATTGGTTTTGGCGTATCCTAAAGAGACATCGAAATAGGGAACAATGGAGAATTTTGATTCAGGCTCTTTCAAAAAACTCTTTTCAAAGGGTTTCAATACCGGAACGGTGAGGAGCGCGCCGTAGTCGATGGCATCGGTTTTGGCCTCGCCTCCTATGGGCCACGTTCCGACTTGAATCGGCACTAATTGGGAGTTGATCGTTTTATAGGTCAACCCCAGGCTCAAATTCACAAAATACTCCATTCCCACCCCGATGCCATAAGCGTTATAACTTTCCTTACTGTCGAAAACTGCAATGATGTTTCCCTGGTCGTCGGTCAGGGTATTTCTTCCGTAGTTAATTTCCCCTTTCATATACCCCAGGCCCACGCTGAGGGGGATGATGGGGGATCGGTCTTTGAAATTGTATCCCAAATTCAGGGCGAGGTTGTTATAGGTGAGATCGCCAAAGTTAAACGCCGGAAGCCAATCCGTTTTGGAAGGATAGAATTGAAGCGCGGCGTTTACGGTCTGGCCGGTGTAGCCTAATTGCGCGGGATTGTAATAAAATCCGTACGCTTCATTAGTCGGCAGCGCCGTACCTACCTGGCCCATGCCGTTCAGGATGGGCGAGGGCGGGATCAGCAAAAACAGCATGGTTGCCTCGCCCTGGGCCGGCAGCGGATTCGAGAATATTAAAAGCATGGAAATAAACCCGGCACTGATGAATCTTTTCATGACAACCCTCCACGTTAGAAACCAATAATGTTCGAAACAATCTTTCTCTATGAAGAGAATTGAATCGGTCGAATTCTCTCGGATTGTTTGCGGATTTCTCGAGCTTTGATGGCGCATGAAAAAATAGGTAGTGGTTACATTTTGACTGATAACGCCAGACTGGGCCGGGCGTAGTTTGCCCCGGCTCCACGCATGGCCAGACAGAAACCAGACATCATAATTCAGTCGTTGGTTGAACAGGAGCGAACGGAGATAACAGAGATATTCTCAAAAACTCTGTTGCCTCTGTTTTCTCTTGTTCAAATTCATCAGTCAAAACTTAACCACCACCAAAAAATAATAGCCCCGGGGAATGATGTCAACGGCGTTTTATTTAACGGGTAAGTGTGCGTTTAAACGTGGTCAGAGACCAAATCCTCGAATCCTCGTTCCCCCGCGAAGCGGTGGTTTAGCCCTTCGGGGGTTCGCCAACAAAACAGTCTTCACCACTCTATTTTATCATAAATCTCTCTCAATGATATTTGAAAATCGATTTCGGGCAGGTGTAAAATCGCATCCGGGTGGTCAAATTCTTCTAATAGCCATTGCCCTTTGCCAGTTCTGGAAAAATGCTCCAGGTGAGCTTTATATTGATCCACCAGGATGTATTCTTTCAGGGTGGGGAGGGTGCGATAAATCTCGAATTTTTCTCCCCGGTCGTAATTTTTCGTAGATTCGGATAGTACCTCGATAATCACCAACGGGTTTGTAACCGTATCATTGCGATCCCGGTAGAACTCGGGCTGGCCGCACACCACCAACAGGTCCGGGTAGGTAAACATGTCCCGTGCTTCGACCCGGAGGCGAACATCCGCTGCATAAACCCGGCAATTTTTATTTCTGAAGGCGAGATTCAGGCGCGCATTCAAGTTGCTGATAATCTGGTTATGATCGACCGACCCCCCGGCCATGGCGAAGATTTCCCCCCGGTAATATTCGCTTTTAAATTCGGCGGTTTCTTCCAGCGCCAGGTATTCTTCCGGGGTATGGTATTGTTTAGCTTGCTCTTCCATGGAATTCTCCGTTGATCTTTGCTCAATTTAAAGCATATTAGCAACGATCGGGAAAAATGTCAACCGGAGTTTTATTTATACTTCACGCGGCTTGAGAGGCCTCTAACTATCCCGAATTTCAATTTACAATTGTCCATTTACCTTGCCGGTTGTAACTTAATCCTTGCGAATGAGTATCGGGCAAGCCGGCCGGTTGCGTTTCATCCACCAGGCTGGTTAATCCGGCTCCCAAAACGATCCCGGTATCTCGAAATGCTTGCGGAAACAGGCACTCACACTCCTGAAGGCGGTTTATGGCAAAACTCAAATTTCTCGCGCTCATCTTCCTGACCATGGCGCTCAGCGTTGCGGCGATCTACTGGATTTATCCCCGCATTCACCCCTATGCCGGCATCCATCTCCCGCTTGATAAAAACGAGATCGAAAAACAGGCTTACCGGATTTCCGAGGAGCTGGGCCTGCCCCACGGGGGAGCGTCCGCCGATGCCCCGGGGTATATTGCGGACGCCCGCTGGGATCGCAACACCGCGCTGGTGCGGCAGCTGCAAACCGAGCTGGGACTGGAAGAATCCAACCGGGCGCTGCGGAAGGGCGCGCCGGGATATTCCTGGCAAATTTTCTGGATCGACGAGAAACAGGATCTTTCCTTTTCCGTGCAGCCAAAGCAAGTGGACGAAAGCGGCCTGCTTCCCCTGGCGGAGCAGGAGTGGCGGATGGACATTTACGGCCGGCTGCTGGAGTTCCAAAAGAATGTTCCCGAAGATCTCAAACTGCCGGAAATCTCTGTGGAAGAAGCCCGGGCAATCGCCGGGGAGTTCTTGGTTCGTTACAGCAATTTTTATGAGGTGGACGAAGGCATCCATCAAGAAGGGGAAAATTCAGAGGCGGGGAGCAGGGGCAGGCAAACGGTTGATGTGCCGCCGGGAGACGCGGGAGGGGGCATCCCGCTGGCGTTCAAATCCGCCAGGAAAATCAATTTGCCGAACCGGGTGGACCATGAGTTTCGCTGGCGCGCTCTCTCGCCGGAGACCGGCGATACCATCCGGGTGCAGCTAAAAATCGCCGGCAACCAGGTTGCCGCTTTCTCCGCCGATTACAAGGCGCCGGCGATCTACAGCGCCCAAAGCCGCCAACCCATTACCCAGTTTTTTTCTCCCCTGCTCACCTTCGCGATCGCGATCATTACCATCGTCATCGCCTTTAAACGCTGGCGCGCCTATGAGCTGAGCTTCAAATTCGCCGTTCCGCTGGGAATTTTTACCGGGTTGATTTTCGGAGTGTACCTCTACCAGTCTCTCCCGCCCAACATGGGAATCGGCCTGTGGTTCAGCATCATTTTTGCTCCCCTCACCATCGGGGGTACTTTAATTTTCGTCTGGGCGGTGGGAGAATCGGTGGGGCGGGAGGTCTGGAACGACAAATTTACTACCATCGATTTGTTGCGCAACGGTTATACCCTGCATTCCCTTATCGGAAAAAGCGTGCTGCGCGGCCTGGCCCTGGGGCTGGCCAGCTTCACAATCTGGCTGGGATTGATCGAACTGGTAGAGCGCATCACCCCCCTCACGGTCATCACCCAGGATGAGAACATGCTCCGCTTCACCGACGCCGCCTTTCCCGTGGTTCTCATCGCCTGCCTGCATCTGTTTTCTGCGATCTATGTGGTTGCGGCGTATTACGTTTTAGCCCTCTCCTTGCTCCGGAAACGGATTTCCTCGCCTTATATCTCCCTGCCCCTGATTGCCATTTTCCTGGTGCTGGCATACCAGAGCAGCATTGAACCGTTGAGCGTGGGCGGCTTCATCGAGACCGCCAGCACGCTCCTGGTCGTCTGGGCTTTTTACCGCTTCGATATTATCACCGGTTTTATCGCCCTGTTCACGGCCACGGCGGTAGAGCCGGCCCTGGCGCTTTTTACGGCAGGGAGCAGCGCCTATCTTTTTTCCGGGTATATTATTCTCGCCGGTTTTGCCTTGCTGGCCGGGTACGCCCTCAGCACCCTCTATACTAAGGACCGCATCAGCGATTTTCAGCGCATTGCCCCGGTGTACGTCAAAAACATTACCGAGCGGCAGCGCTTGCAGCGAGAGCTGGAAATCGCCCGGGAAGTGCAGATGAGTTTTTTGCCCCGCGCCAATCCGCAAATGTCCCGGCTGGATATTGCTTCCCGCTGTGAGCCGGCGTTGGAGGTGGGCGGCGATTACTATGATTTTATTACATTGGACGGCAACCGCCTGGGGGTGGCCATCGGCGACGTCTCCGGCAAGGGAACCCAGGCGGCGTTTTACATGACTCTCACCAAAGGATTTTTGCGGGCGCTGGCGAATGGGTCCGATTCTCCGGCAGCAGTATTGACTCGCTTAAACCGCCTGTTTTACGACAACGTGAAGCGGGGCGTCTTCATCAGTATGGTATATGGCGTGTTTGATATGAACGCAGGAATGCTGACTTTAGCCCGCGCCGGGCATAACCCGGTGATTATGCGCAAAACCGGGGAGCAGGAACTGCAGATGCTCCATCCCCGCGGCCTGGCCCTGGGCATGGAGCAGGGAAACATCTTCGAACATACCATCCAGGAAGTGAAGATTCATTTTCAAAACCGGGATTTATTTGTATTTTACACCGATGGTTTTACCGAGGCGATGGATAAGAACCGGGAAGAATTCGGCGACGAACGCTTCGAAAAAGCAATCGAGAAACACGCCGCCGGGGCTGCGGAGCAGATCATGGAAGGCATTTTCCGGGAGGTGAAGCAGTTCACCGGGCGGGTAAAGCAGCATGATGACATGACCATTGTGGTGGTGAAAATTGCCGATTTGGCGATTGAGTGATTGAGCGACTGGGTGATTGAGTGATTTGGTGATTTGGTGATTGAGGAGAAGGAGAATGGCTGGTAGCTCGCTAAATTCGCCCAATCGCCAAATCACTCAATCACCCAATAAACAATTAAGGAGATACCATGGCCGATCACCTGGCTTTTGACATCGAAACCGTTCCGGCGGCGGATTTATCGGAGTACAGCGAGGCGGTGCAGGAGAAAATCCGCCAGAAGATCGAGCGCCAGCAGGAGCGCAACCCGGATTTCAATTTCCAGTATTTTGCCAGCACCCACGGGGATTTCGGGAAGATTATTTGCATCTCCATGGGCTACATTTCCGGGGAGCAGATCAAGCTGAAATCCCTCTACGGCCATGATGAGCAGGGGATTTTGGAAGAATTCAACCAGGTTTGCCGGGGCATCAACGGGGTTTTCATCCATTATAACGGGATCAATTTCGACGCGCCGTTTATTCTACAGCGAATGGCTCACCATAATATCCGCCCTGCCAACGAACGCTTCAAACAACTGCGCCGCTATGCCAACGACCCCCATTTTGACGTGATGATGGCCTATTATAACTGGGATTTCCAGAAAGTGCTCTCCCTGGGGATTCTGGCGGAGTTGCACGGGGTTCCCAGCCCCAAGGAGGATTTGAGCGGGGATAGAGTGTACCAGGCGTATTTGAACAACGAGTGGGAGCGCATCGTTCGCTATTGCGAATTCGACGTGGCCACCACCCTGAATTTGTGGAATAAGCTCTTTCGCTACGAGCCGCTGATTGGGGAGGAGAATTATGAGTTTAGCGGGGGCGGGAAGGAAAAGTGAGGGGCGGTTGAAGGAGCGGTTTCGCGCCAGGCTTCGCGATGGCGGCGCAGCAATCGGGGATAAATTCCCGGCGGAGAAGACGGCGTTTACCGGCTCAGTAGGCTCTAAACACCGGCTGCTCGAACACGTTCTCCACAAAAAACAGGGCGACAAAGCTGGCGAGGCCGGCAATGACCGGGGTGGCCGCCCATCCGGCGGCAATCTTCTCTAAAATATTCCAGCGAATACCCTGCCCCCCTTTCGCCAGGCCGATCCCGATAATTCCCCCGATCACCGCCTGGGAGCTGCTCACCGGCACCAGCGGCAGGGGCGGAAGCCCGTACCGGATCAGCAACTGCTGCAACCCTTCCGAGGCAAACATGAACAGCACCAGCGCTTCGGAAAGCACCACCACTAACGCCGCAACCGGGGTCAGTTTGAAAAGATCGTTTCCGACGGTGAGCATCACTTTGTGGGAATAGGTAAATACCCCCACGCTGATGGCCAGCGCGCCCAACAGAAAAAGTTGCTGTGTGCCGGTAAAGTTAAGCCCTTCCGGCAGGCGAATATCTTCTAAAGGAACCGCGGGCACAAAAACGCCCATCACGTTGGCGATGTTGTTCGCCCCTAAGCTGTAAGCGCCGAAAGTCCCCACTAACAGCAATCCCACCCGGTTATAAACGTCCTGCCGCAGGAGGTGTACTTTCAGCCGCATTACCACTCGCATGGCAATCTTGAACATCAGGAAGGAGAACAGCGCGGCCAGCAGCGGGCTGGCGATCCAGGTGAGCACGATTTTGCCGAGCACGGTCAGGTCGGTGGGCATTCCGCAATATAAATTCCAGCCGATAATCGCTCCTACAATCGCTTGCGAGGTAGAAACCGGCACTTTCAGGCGGGTCATCCAGGCGATGGTTCCTCCCGCGGCCAGGGCCACGGTAAACGATCCGGCCAGGGCGTTCACCGCGCCTAATTCGCCCAGGGTATCGCTTGCCCCCGCGCCGCTGATCACTGCGCCCAGGATCACGAAAACCGAGGTGACCATGGCCGCCGCCCGGAATTTGATCATGCGAGTGCCCACCGCGGCACCGAAAATATTCGCGGCGTCGTTAGCGCCCAGCGACCAGCCGAGGAATAGCCCGCTTAGTAAGTAGAACCAGATCATATCGAAGGTTGGGTGTTATGGCGTGCAAGCGTTCAAGTTACTCTCCCTCCCCTAAGAACAGCGCCGCCCCGGGCCCCAGGGGAATATCGAGCGCCACCCAAACCACTAACAGGAGAGTCCAGACAACCAGGAAGACGATGGTATAGGGCAGCATGGTGGCGATGAGGGTGCCGATGCCGGCGTTTTTTTGATAACGCTCCATGAACGCGATGATCAGGGCAAAATAGGACATCATCGGAGAGATGACGTTGGTGACGCTGTCGCCGACGCGGTAGCTTACCTGGGTCAATTCCGGGGAAAACCCCACCAGCATCAACATGGGCACAAACACCGGCGCTAAAATAGCCCATTTGGCGGAGGCGCTGCCCATGAACATGTTGATGGCCGCGGAGAGCAGAATGAAAGACATGATCAGCGGAATAGGCCCTAATCCCAGCGCTTTCAACATCACCGCGCCTTCCACGGCGATAATCATTCCCAGGTTAGTCCATTTGAAATAGGCCACGAACTGGGCGGCAAAAAAGCACAGCACCAGGTAAATCCCCAGCGTTTCCATGGCCTTGCCCATTCCTTTCATCACGTCGGAATCGCTGCGCAGGGTGCGCGCGCCCACGCCGTAGGCAATGCCGGTTACCGCCGCGCCTACAAAAATGAAGGTAACGATGCCGTTCATGAACGGGGAGTGCAGGATGCTGCCGTCCTCCGCGCTGCGTAAAAACCCCCCGGCGGGGATCAATCCCCACAGCACCAGGGCAACCAGCAGCGTGCCGGCGGCCAGTGCGAACCACAGCCCCCGTTTTTCCTCCGCGGTGAGCTGGCGTAATTCTTCCGGTTTTGCTTCCCCCTGGTAGGGCCCCAGGCGGGGAACGACGATTTTCTCCGTTACCCAGGTGCCGGCGGCAGCGATGAAGAAGGTGGAAACGAACATGAAATACCAGTTGCAGGCGGGGTTGACTAAATAATTGGGATCGATGATCTGCGCCGCCTCCTGGGTGAGGCCGGAGAGCAGCGGATCCACGGTTCCCAGCACTAAATTGGCGCTGTACCCCCCGGAAACCCCCGCAAACGCCGCGGCCAGCCCGGCGATGGGATGCCGCCCCACGGCTAAAAAGATGATCGCTCCCAGGGGCACTAACAGCACGTAGCCGACCTCGCTGGCGGCGTTGGAGAGCACCCCGCTGAACACGATCACGAAGGTGAGCAGCCCCCGGGGAGCGGAGATCACCAGCAGGCGCAGCGCGGAGCCGATCAGCCCGCTGCTTTCCGCAATGCCGATCCCTAAGAGGGCGACCAGCACCACGCCCAGGGGCGCAAAGCCGGTAAAATTGCTCACCATGGAGGTGATAATGCGGTGCAATCCCGCCACGGTGAGCAGGCTGACCGGGGCGATTTTTTCCCCGGTGCCGGGGTGGGTTACTTCTAAATTGAACAGCGCTGCAATCCCGGAAAGAATGACCACGCCTAATGCAAAAAGGGCGAAGAGGGTGGCCGGGTGAGGCAGGGCGTTGCCCACTTTTTCCACAATCCCCAGGAAGCGGGCAATCAATTTGCTTTCGGATTTATTCTCGTTGTTTTTTGCATTCTCGGGCTGATCTTGCCGGTTCTTTTCGCTCATCGAGGCTCCTTAGCGGTTTGAAAATGGGCGCAGCACACATTGCACAAACAATAGATGAATAGCCCCGCGCTTCAGCGCGGGGAAAAGAGAATCCAAAGGAAATTAAGCCGGGGCTTTAGCCCTGAGTGTTCCCAAAACGCGGGGCTGAAGCCCCGAAAGGAAATTTGGGAATATTGTATCCCCCGCTCTGAAGCGCGGGGCTATTCATTCATAAATTTTATCCCCTGTGCAATTTATCATACGCCCGTTTGAAAATGGTGAAAGAATAAGGATTTTCCGGCGTTTGAACAAGAGGTTTTTCGATTTCTGGATCTTCACCATACCTCTTCCCGCAGTATCGCGTACAGAAACTGGTCGATCACCTGGCCGTTTTTGATGACGCTCTGGCGCAAACGGCCTTCTTGGCGGTAACCGGCTTTTTCCAGCACCCGGGCGGAGGCGGGGTTCCACTCGAACACCCAGGCGTAGATGCGCAGCAGGTCGAAATTCGTAAAAGCGTATTCAGTGAGCGCCCGCACCGCCCGGCTGGCGATGCCCTGCCCCCAGAACGGCTCGCCCAACCAGTACCCGATCTCCGCGGAGATGCGGTTCACGTCGCTTTGCAGCACCAGCCCGATGCCGCCAATCGCCTCCGCGGCGTTGGCAATGGCGAAATGGGTCTCGGGACGCTGCTCGCGGGCAAAACGAATCCAGTTTTTGGCGTCGCCGTCGGTGTAGGGGTAGGGAAAACTATCCCGCAGGTTGATCCACACCCGGGGGTTGTCGGCGTGGCGCACCAATGCGGCTCTATCCTGCCATTCCCAACTGCGAATGTTGTAATCTCCGATGCTCAGTTCCATGCAACCTCTCCGCCGGTTATCCTAAAACACCTGCATCTCTTCCAGCAAATGATCCGCCCCGGCAAATTTCTGCGCTACCCAGAGCACGTAGCGGATGTCCACCCCGATGGAGCGGCTGTACGCCTCGCTCCAGGCGTAATCGTTGACCGTGGCCTGGAACACCCGGTCGAAATTCACTCCCACCAACTGCCCGCGGGCGTTCAGGATTGCGCTGCCGGAGTTGCCCCCGGTGGTATCGGTGTTATAGAGGATCGCCACCGGCACATCGCCCAATTGCGGGTGTTTGAAGCGCCCGTAATCCCCGGCGCGGTGAAGCTCGAGCAATTTGGGAGGCGCGTTGAACGGCTCTTTCCCGGTGGTTTTTTCGGCGATTCCCTTCAGGGTGGTAATCGGCGACATGGTTACCGCGTCCCCCGGGGAGTAACCCCGCACCCGCCCGTAAGTGAGCCGCAGGGTGCTGTTGGCGTCGGGGATGAATTCGCTGCCCGGGAGCTGCTGTTTCACGTCGATCAATCTGGCGGATAACTCCGCCAGCGCCCCCTCGCGGCGGCGGCGGGTTTCGGTGAGCTGCCGGTACGCGGGATCCATTTCGAAGGCGAAACGGAGAAAAGGATCGTTCATCGCCCGGAGCGCTTCCGGGGATTTTTCCAGGGCTTGCTCCACAAGGGCTGCGTCGCTCAACCGGCTGCCGGCGTAAAGGGATTCGATAAAGCGGTCGATGGCCGCTTCCGAATTTGTATCCCGCGCCAGCTCCGCAATAACCGGAATCTCCTGGCCTTGCGGCAATTCCGTTAGCCGCTGCAAGCGCTCTTTCAAAAAGACCCGGTCGGAAGGCTCATAGTAGTCGTGCAATTTCAGTAAAAGAGTTTCCCGGGTTTTGGCAAAATTGCGCTCCATGAAAGCAGGCTCGCGGTCGAGATCTTCCTTCTGGCGCGCCAGCGCCGCCTCGTAAACGGTTTTGGCGACCTCGAACAAAATCACGCTTTTGGGGAGGTAATCCAGGGCAAATTCATATTCAGCCTGCTCGCGAACCTCGCCATAAACCTTCCCGGTCTCTTCCAACGCGCTCCCATACATTTTTTGGCGCTCCCGGTCCGCAGCGATGAACGCTTGCAGGGCTTTTTCCTCTTCGCGCTTGCGCTCCAGGATAGGCAGGCGCTGGAATCCCTGCAACTTCCCCCGGGAGCGTTTCAGCACGTTCGTGCGGCTTTTGACGCGGTCGGCGTGCTTCAAGGCCACCGCGCGATCCTTCTCGCCCATTTCCTCCATCACCGTAATTTGCCAGTCGTACAACTTCACGATATAAGGCAGTTGGATATCCCGGTCGTACGCCAGAAAGTGCGAAGTCTGGTGGCGATAGGTTTTTCCGGGATAGCCGAGAATGAACACAAAATCCCCTTCGTTGACGCCTTCCGGGGCCACGGGGATATATTTTGCGGGCTGAAAGGGGCGGTTTTCCGGGGAGTACTCCGCCGGGGAGCCGTCCGGGGCCACGTACGCGCGCATGAAAGAGAAATCCCCGGTATGGCGGGGCCATTCCCAATTGTCGATCTCCCCGCCGAATTCCCCGATGGAGCGGGGAGGAGCGTACACCAGGCGCACGTCTTTCAGGTAAGTATAGATGAACAGCAGGTAGCTTTTGCCGGCAAACATTTCCGAAACATCGGCCCGCTTTCCGGGATGCGCCGCTTCCTCGGCTTTTATGATCTCTTTGATCTTTTTATCAATCGCCCGGGTGCGCGCGGCCGGGTCGCCGATCCCTTTGGCCGCGGCCAGCACCGCGGATGAAACGTCGCGGTAGGATTCGGTGATGCGCACCGTGTAGCCTTTGGCGGGAATCTCTTCCGCCCGGGTCTTCGCCAGAAAACCCTCGGCGAGATAGTCCTGCTCCGCGCTGCTGGCGTTCTGGATCGCGCCGAAAGCGCAGTGGTGGTTGGTGAGGATCAATCCCTCCGGGGAAACGAAGGAGCCGCTGCACCCGTTCACCTTTACGATGCCGTCGATGAGGCTGGCGCCCTCGGGATTGTAGATCTCTTGCGGGCTGATTTCCAGCCCTTTGGCGGGCAAATCCAATTTGGAAATTTCGCTGATGGGGTACATGCCCTCCTCCGCGGGAGCGTTGCCGGGCATGCAAAGAAGTAAAATGAAAGAGAGAATCGTTGCCGGTAAAAGATGAATTCGTTTCATGAGCACAGTGGCCTCCTTTGTTTGGTGATTGGTTAAGCGATTTGACCGGGTAGTGTCATTGCGTTTCTGTGACAATTAAGAGTTGAGTATATAATTGACTGATGTTACGCAGGTCAAAAAATTTGCCACAGAGTCACAGAGGGCACAGAGAAAATTAAATATTTATTGATTCTAATTCTACTTTAAGACTTTGAAAGAAAAGTACAATTATTGAGGCATAACCAGCTTTTAACATCCCCCCTGTCTCTCCTTCACAAGGGGCACAGCAGGGCGGTTACATTCTATGGATTCAGAGGCATTTTCCCCCTCGATGTCATTCCCGCGAAAGCGGGAATCCAGGTTTTGCCTGTCTTCAGGGATATGGACTCCCGCTTTCGCGGGAGTGACAAGTCCTGCACGGACACTCCATGCACAGAATGCAACAACCCTGAGGGGCACAGGGGGGATGTCACTGCGGCGCTTACAGCAATCCTTCCCGGGGAACCTGATCGCCGATCTCCATCACTTTCAGGGAATCGGCCACGTACTCCGGGGTGCGCATCCCGTTCAGCACGCAGTGGACTCCGGGAACCGCGGCGGCGAGCAGCGCCTTTTGGGAGAAGCCCAGCGAGGCGGCCAGTTGCGGGCAGAGCGCATCGAAACGCTGCTCCAGGTGTTTGACGCGCTGGTAATTTTCCCCGTCAAGGAAAA
>WYBG01000420.1 GCA_011526015.1 Deltaproteobacteria bacterium
TGCTGCTTAAGGAGGTGTACGGTGTCATTCCCACGCAAGTGGGAATCCATAAACTCAGCAGAAATCGTGGATTCCCGCTTTCGCGGGAATGACAAAGCAGGCGGTCGAATAGCATAGCAGCATTACTTATTTAGGACTACCAATAATCGAGCCATCTGCAGTTACTCGTGCCGATGCTCCGCATCGGCACGCAATCAATGGCGACGCTCCGCGTCGCAGCCGCCGGAGAATAGTGCGGATTGCGCTTTAATTCAACATTGCCAAACCAACCAGAATCGGAGACGATGATGAAAAAACTGCTTACCTTAATTTCGATGGTTTTATTGATCCTGCTGGCCGGCTGCGGCAAAGACGACAGCGCCCAACAATCCCCGGAACACTCCGAAGCCTCGGAGAAGGCCGCCTTGCAAAAAGCCGACCCGGCCGGAACCTACGGCAAAGCCATCAGCCCGGGCGATACCGTGCTCATTTCCCAGATTTTAGAAACCCCGGAAGCGTACGAAGGGCGGAAAGTGCTCATCAGCGGCGACGTGGTGGAGGTGTGCCAGAAACGAGGCTGCTGGATCGAAGTGGCCGGCGATAAACCCTATCAAACCATCACCGTCAAGGTAAACGACGGGGAGATCGTATTTCCCCTGAGCGCCCGGGGCAGCCACGCCGTGGTGGAAGGAACCGTGGAACGGATCGATCTGACCGCGGAGCAGGCTCTGAAATGGAAAGCGCACCAGGCGGAGGAAAAAGGATTGCCCTTCGACTCCAGCACGGTGCAGGGACCGCTGACGATCTGGCGTATCCGCGGCCTGGGGGCGGAGATTAAAGGGTAAGCATGAAAAAACCGAACTGGCGAAAATGGAACCGCGCAATTCACCGCGACCTGGGATATATCTGCGCGGGATTGACCCTGATCTATGCCATCTCCGGGGTGGCGGTAAACCATGTTCAGGATTGGAACCCCAATTACAAAATCGAACGCACTACCGCGTTCGTCGGGCAGGTAGAGGATTCTGCGAATAATACCGATGACGCCCTGGCGCGGGAAATCCTGCGCCGGCTGGGACTGCCCGGGGAGTATAAAAACACCTTCCGGCCCGACCCGGAAACCCTGCGGATTTTTGCCGGCAACCGTACCATCCAGGTGAATTTGCGAACCGGCGAAGCGGCGCAGGAGATCGTACGAACCCGCCCGCTGATTTACCAGACCAACTTCCTGCACCTGAACCATCCCAAACGGTTGTGGACCTATTTTGCGGACCTCTACGCCGTGGCCCTGGCGCTGCTGGCCGTCACCGGGCTATTTATTTTGCGGGGGAAACAGGGAATTACCGGGCGGGGCGCCTGGCTGACCGCAATCGGCATTCTCCTGCCCCTGTTCTTTCTGTGGCTCTATTCTTGAACGGCCATACTTCACATGGTCATAAATTGCGTTTTTTGAATGATGCTCGATACTCGATATTGGATGCTGGATTAATTAGTTTATCGAGCATCCAGTATCGTTTATCGAGCATCAGTGAAATACGCAATTTGTGCCTGCTTGCATAATAACAAGTCACCTCATCAAAACCATCTTCCGCGCCGCCCGGTAACTGCCGGCCTCTAAGCGGTACAGGTACACCCCGCTGGCGACCGGCGCGCCGCGGTCGTCTCTTCCGTCCCACTGCACCGTATAGCTGCCGGGAGCTTTGTTTTCGCTGACCAGGGTGCGCACCAGCCGCCCGGCCACATCATAAATCTTCAATTCCACAGTGCTGATAGCTGATAGCTGAAAGCTGATAGCTGTTCCGGGGTTGAAGGGATTGGGATAATTCTGCTCCAATGCAAAATCTACCGGAATCTCCCCGCCCGGCAGTTCGCCTATCCCCACCGCGGCGTTGACCACCACCCGCAAAGTATCCCGCGCAAACGCTCCTTCCGGGTCGGCCGCGGTGATGCTGAGCAGCATTTCTCCCAGGAAGCCGGGAGTTGCAGAAAGTACCAGCGTTCCGTTGCCGGGGTGGTAGTTGTAGAACACTCCATTATTAGACGCGGAAAAAGTAAAGCTCAACAGGGAATCCGGCGTCTCCACGTCTTCCACAAAATCCCATAGGCTCAGCGACGCGGAAGAGTCCGGCGGGAGGCTAAGCGAATCCGGCAAGCCGGCGATTTCCGGGGGATCGTTTACCGGCAGAATGGTCACTGTAAAGGTATCTGTTGCAGTCAGCCCGCCGTCATCATAAGCAACCACGCTCACCCGCCCGTTCCCGAAGTAATTCAGGGAGGAAGCGACCAGTAAACTGTCCCCCGCCAGCAGCGCCTGGATATCCGGATTGTCGGAGCTGGCGCTGAAGCTGAGGCCGGCCCCGGGATCCGGGTCATGGAAGATGGCGGCCAGGCTGGCTGCGACCAGGCGCGGCCCGCCGTCTTCGGGAAAGGTGATATCCGCAATGGGCGAAATCAGCGTTGGGGGATCGTTTACCGGGGTAATCGTCACCGTAAACGTGTCGCTGGCGGCAAATTCCCCGTCGTGCGCAGTTACCACCACGCTCCCCTCCCCGAAGTAATTCAGGGTTCCGTTCACCCACAAACTGTCGTTTTGCACCCAGGCCAGAATATCCGGGTTATCCGAGGCCGCGCTAAAAATGAAAGCGCTGCCGGGGTCCGGATCGAAGAATACCGCGTTCAGGTTTGCAGCTGCTATTTGCGGCCCGCTGTCCTCCGGGAAGCTGAGATCAGGGATCGGATTCAGCAGTGCGGGCGGGTCGTTGGCGCCGGTTACCGTAACCAGCATGGTATCCGCGTCTGCCAGCCCCTGCGGATCGCTAACGGTGAATTTCACGGTGAAAATCCCCGCGGAATCCGTGGTCGTGGTGAACATCGCGGTATGGGTCAGCGGATCGATGCTGATTTGCAGGTCGCTGGTGTCCACCTCGATTCCCTGCGTCCCGCGCTCTTCCGAAAAGGATGGCTTACGCCCTGCGCCATGCGCTATGCGCTCTGCGCTTTGCGCCCCAATCACCTGCGCCGACCAGGAAAGCTCCGCGGGATCGTTATCCGCGTCGCTCACCCACTCATCCAAATCGAGGCTGTAGCTGCCGTCCTCCGGGAAAGTAACGTCGGGAAGCCCGCTGATGGCCGGGGGATCGTTCACCGGGGTGACCGTGACGATAAAGGTATCGCTGGCCGAAAATTGCCCGTCGCTGGCGCTCACCAGCACCGTTCCGCCGCCAAAGTAATTCGCAGCGGCGCTAACCCACAGGCTGGCGCCTTGAATGGCCGCCTGAATGGCGGAATTGCCGGAAACCGCGCTAAAGCTCAACACATCGCCGGAATCGGGATCGGAAAACGCCTCATTCAGATTGCTCACCGCCAGGTGGGTTCCGCTGTCTTCCGGGAAGACCAGGTCGGCGATGGAGGATACCAGCGCCGGGGGATCGTTCACCGGGGTGACCGTCACCGTGAAGGTGTCGCTGGCGACCGTGCGGGTTCCGTCGTTGGCGGAAACGATTACGCTCCCGCCGCCGAAGAAATTCGGGGAGGATGAGACCGTCAGGCTCGCTCCCTGCACTGCCGGCTGAATGCCGGGGTTGACCGAGAGGGCGCTGAAGGAGAGCGCCGCGCCGGGATCGGGATCGGAAAAGACCTCGTGGAGGTTCGCGGCCGCGGTGACCGGGCCGCCGTCTTCCGGGAACTCCAGATCCGGTATGGGATTGGCCACAAAAGGCGGGTCGCCCGCCGCGCTAACGGTCACGGTGATGGTATCGCTGTCCCACAGCCCCCCGGGGTCGCTAACCGTGAAAACTACCGTGAAAACGCCGCTGCTGTCGCCGGTAGCGCTGAAAACCGCGATTTGGGCGGCGGGGTTGATGGCGATCTGCAAATCTTCCGGATCAATTTCAATTGAAGAGTGAAGATTGAAAATTGCAGATTGAGGATTGACAACGGACGACGGACGACTAACAACTGACAACTTCATGGTATTCAGAGATTGCGCGGCGATCACTTCCGCGCTCCAACTGAGTTGCGCGGGGGTATTGTCCACGTCGCTGGCGCGATTGGCCAGGTTAAGAACCGCACTGCCGTCTTCCGGGAAGGCAAGGTCGGGCAGGGGCGAGGTGATGGCCGGGGGATCGTTCACCGGCTGCACTTCGATGAGGACCCGGGCGTTGTCGGCTGCGCCGCTTTCGTCGGTAATGGAATAGAAAAAGGAGTCCAGCCCGAAAAAGTTTGCCGCGGGGAGGTAGGAAAAGCTGCTGTCGCCAACCTGGGCGGCGGTTCCGTGTGCCGGCGAGGTGTGCCCGGTAATGCTGAGGTGGTTCCCGATGGAGGCGTTATCGTTGCGCAGCACGTTCAGCGACGCCCCCTGGTCTTCCGGGGTCGCGGCGTAGTCGTTCACCGCGGTCAGCCCGGCGCTCAGCCGCACCGCCGTCAGGGTCACCCCTCCCGGCTCGTAATTGACTTCGAACATGGGATACCCGGCGATGGCGGGACCGTTCACCTCGCTGAACTCCCCATTCCGGGAGGCGTGGGTGAGAATGGAGAATTCATCGCCCTCCGCGGGGAGGAAATTCTGCGCCAGGGTGATATTCAACGCGCCGTTCAGGCTCGCCGTCCCGGAAACCGCCAGGCGGTCGTACTGGCTGCCCGCGCTTAGCCCCGCTAACTCCACGTTCAGCGCTCCCCCGGGAGATTGGGCGTAAGCGCCGGCCACGCTGAGGACGCCGGGAGACATTCCGGGGCTGAGGGTGCCGTTGTTGACAAACTGGGCCGCGGCCAAATCCAGCGTTCCGTTTCCGCGGATTTCGCCGCCGCTTTCATTGGAGAGCAGGTGGGTGAATTTCAAAATCCCGCTCTCCACCACCGTTACCCCCGCGTTGGTAAAATCCACTCCCACTGTGGAAAGACCGACGCTGTTCTTTTTAAGAAACACGCCAAAATTTTGAATGCTGCCCCCGTTGGGCGCGACAAAGTTGATCGCGGCGTCGTTGTGGATTTCAAAAACCGCCCCGGGCTGATTGACGATCTGGGCAAAATTCTCCAGCCGGATGGCGCCCGGGCCGCTCCAAACTATATCTCCTAAGTTGTTAAGAATTTTCCCGTTCAGGGTGCGGAAGTAATCGCCGCTAAAATTCAATTTGCCGGTAATTTTTAGCTCCCCGGTACCGCGGGCAACGCCGCGCCCCCAGTTGAGGGCGCCTTTTACCAGCAGGGTTCCCTCTCCGTCGATCACGGCCAGGTTATTATCCATGTTCACGGTAACGGAACTGGAAACGTCTAAGCCGGAACTGTTGATCAGGAGTGTGGCGTCCTCGATCCGCACCGTTCCGTTGCCGGTGAAATCCGCGTTGTTGAACGCAAAACTCCTTTCCGCGAATACCAGGGTGTTCCCGGAGGTAGTGTGGAAATCCCCGGTGCTGTTGTTGGGGGAGCCGCGCTCGAAGCGCAGGGTGCCGCTGTGCGCGTTCACGTCGCCGGTGTTGACGAACACCGCGTCGATATAGCTGATTCCGCTTCCGGCGCTCTTGGCCATCACGCCTTTGTTCTCGAAGCTGCCGCCGTTATCGGCCAGCACGTAATCCATCAGCGCGTCGCTTTGAATGTCAAACGTTGCGCCGGATTTGTTGACGATTTTAGCGGAATTTTTCAGCTTGATCGCCCCGCTGCCAGACCATGTCATTAGCTCGTAATTATTGATGGTCAGGCCGTTCAAATCCTTGAAATCGTTGCCGCTGAAGTGAAATTCACCCCTGGCGTTGATGTCCTCCGACCCGGTAATCACCCCGTTGGTCCAATAAAAAACGCCCTGAATGGTTAAATCTTCATCGCATTGCAGCTTTGCAGCGGACATGGTCGCGGTAACGCCGGATTGGATCGCCACCCCGTCGCCGTCCACCGTGATATTGTCTTTGGAAAATTTCACGCTGCCGTTCCCGCTAAAAACTACCCCCTCGAGGGCCTGGTTTCCCCCGTTAAAATCCAGCAGAGCGCCCGCGGCAATATTGAAAACCGCGTCGCTGTGAAGCCCGCCTTTGGTAAGCTGGAAAGCGCCGCTGGCGATGTTTGCGGTTCCATGGTTCTCAAAATAGACTTTTACCGCGGCCGGGCCGTTTCCCCCGTTCTTGGCCAGGGTCCCGTAATTCAGAAAGCTCCCCCCGCCCGGCTCCAGGTACTCCACAATCGCGTCAACGGCGAGGTCAAAGGTTGCGCCCGCTTCATTGCGAAGCGCCGCCCCGTTGACCAGTTTGATAGCGCCGCTTCCGCTCCACGCCGCCGCGCCGTTATTTCTCAAGGCGGCGCCGTCTAACTTGCGGGCATTCGTTCCGCTAATATCGAGCGCGCCGTTGACGGTTATGGGCGCAGGGCCTTGAATGGTTCCCCTTTCCCACAACAAATTGCCGTTCACGGTTATGGGAGCGCCGGCGGAGAGGATGGCGTTGGATTCACGAAGCGTCAGGGTGAGGCCGGGAGCGAAGGTGGCCGCGGCGCCGCTGACGGCCAGCGCGGCATTGACGATTTCCACGGTTCCGCCGCCTTCAAAAATTACGTTGTCGAGAGTGTGCGCCGCGCCGTTGAACTCGAATTCGCTGCCCGCTCCCACGGTGACGGCGGTTCCGCCCAGGCTGCTGTTCTTCTTCAGCATCATGGCGCCGGAATTTATGGTGATGGGGCCGGTAGTGGAAAACGCGACGTCGATCAAGGAGGTGCTGCTGCCGGCGCTCTTTAAAATCGCTCCGGCGTTGATAAAACTGCCCCCGCCGGGGATGAACGATTCGATGTTGGCGTCATTTTGAATCTCGAAGCTCGCTCCCACGTCGTTCAACAGCAGCGCCCCGTTGCGCAGCCCGATCTTTCCCGCGCCGCTCCAGATGCCATTGCCGCGGTTGAGCAGGCTGCGGGTATTCAATTCCTTGACGTTGCCGCCGGAAATTCGCAGCGCCGCCCCGGGAGCCACGACGAGGCTGTCGCTGCCCTCCAATTTTCCGCCGGCCCATAGCGCCAGCCCGGTGACCGTCAACTTTCCGTCGCCGTTCAAAATGCCGCCGGTGAGGCTGAAACCGCCCACTTCCGCGTCCACGGAAAGCGTTACCGCGCCGGAATTGACCACTGCGCTGTCCGCCGGGCCGGGAACGCCGGGGGGATTCCAGTTGCTGGAAACGTTCCAATCCCCGGAGCTAACGCTCCAGGTGTATTTTGTCTGGGCGATTCCCGCAATCGTCAAAACGCCGAACATCAAAACCATCAAACCAAACTTCACAAAACCACGCGCACACCGCATAACTTCCCTTTCGATAGTAGCTTTAAAAAATCGTTTTAAAAGTCTAAATTTTCGCCACTAAGACATAAAGACACCAAGATTTCACTGAGGTTTTTGATGTTTTTTGTGATTTCTTTGAGCCATCGTGGCAATATTCAAAAACAGCTTCTAAGCAGGTTCCTCCTGTCGGGCCGGCAGAAATTTTCTGAAAATGATAAAAGGATCCCTTGCAGGGGGGCTACTTCAAGATGTTTCCTGAAAAATGTAGATATGGAAATCGAGGGAGTTGCCGTTCACAAGAGGAGAGTGCAAAGATCGCCCGGAGGTTGTTACATCCCTGTTAATAACTGATGTTACGCAGGCCAAAAGAATTCGCCACAGAGTCACAGAGGGCACAGAGAAAATCAAATATTTATTGAGCCAAAGCCCGCACTGAGAAGCAAAGACACTAACAAGGTGATTAAAACTCTGTGGTCTCTGTGTCTCTGTGGCAAAATGCGTAACATCAGTTAATAAACAATTAAAGCAAAAATTTAGAAATTGGCAACCGTCGCGGGCATGATAGAATTCACGAAATCCGGTTTTCAAAAATCAAGCTGCGGCGGAGGGCACGGCGGGGCTGGCGGTTATAAAAAACCACCCCCAACGTCCCTGTCGAGGGTGGTCAAAATTCAAGTGCGTTTGTATCATAGTGTTCTGGTGTTTTAGTAACTGATGTTACGTGGTTTTAAAAAATTTGCCACAGAGTCACAGAGGAAATCGAGTGTTTATTGTTTTTGAGACAATGCTGAGACCTAAGAAGCTGTTTTAAAAGTTGCCACGAAGGCTCAAAGACACAAAGAAGCCACAAAAAACATCAAAAATCTTAGTGAAATCCTGGTGTCTTTGGGTCTTAGTGGCGAAAATTTAGACTTCTAAA
>WYBG01000421.1 GCA_011526015.1 Deltaproteobacteria bacterium
GTTCAAAGTCAACCAGTAGCCGATTAAAAGCCCAGGTCAAAAACAGAGGAAAACCCTAACTTAACATTGTCAAGTGATTCAGTACTAATAAATTCAATAACTTAGAGTGTAATTTAACATTGTCAAGTTAACCAACCATAAGAGAACTCCGACCACGATCAGAACTATTACGAGATTAATTAAAGGCATTATAGCCTCCTTCTTGTTATTGATTATACTATTTCAGCCTTAACGAATTTAGCTCGAACTTGAGTTAGTTAAGGTCGCCGCTCTCGGCGGCATTTTTCAACTTTTCGTTCGCAAAAATGGCAACTTCAACGCGCCGGTTTTGCTGGCGGCCGTAGTCGCTATCATTTGAAGCAATCGGGTTCGACTCACCCAGGCCAACATTGGAAATCCTGGAGCCGGTAACGCCAAGACCCATTAGATAGTTGGCAACCGCTTGAGCGCGGCGTTCGGATAACTTCAGGTTATACTCATCACTGCCGCTGTTGTCGGTATCTCCTTCAACCAGGATATTCGTATCGGGGTATTTGTTCAAAATTTTGGCGAGACTCTCGATGTTGGTTTTCGCCTGCGGTCGCAAGTCCGACTTATCCACGTCGAAAAGAAGACCGGAATCAAATGTGATCTTGATTCCTTCGCCGACGCGCTCGATCTTCGCTCCCTGCATATCCTGCTTCATCTCTTCGGCGCGCTTGTCCATCTCGTTGCCGATCAGAACCCCGGCCGTTCCCCCCACTGCCGCTCCGATGATGGCGCCCAGGGCGGTGTTCCCTGCCGCATGACCGATAACCGCGCCGGCGGCCCCTCCGGCGCCGGCGCCGATCGCTCCGCCCTTGGCCTTGTTACTCCAGGCGCACCCCATACTGATGCTGAGTAGCAAGGCGGCGCTTAACAACAAAATGACTACTTTTCTCATGGTGCAAACTCCTTATGTTTAGGATACCTCGTGGTGAAGCAATGGCAGCGATTCATGATTTATTCGCTATTTAAACTTTGCCGAAGCTTTTGAAAACGCGCCCTTGAGTTCGGTCCAGCTTTTTTCGAGGCCTGTTTTCATATCGTCCCACGCATCATCTCCTGCTTCCCAAAGCTGCTTCACCCTGTCCTGCGCGGCTTCCTTCTTCGCGCGTAATTCATCGATCTGCTCAAGCAGTTCCCTCCTGGATTCGGTTTTGGCTTTATCTGTCTTTGCCTTCAACTCGTCGATTTCAACGTCCCATTGCCGAAGCTGATCAGCCATTTTTTGCAAATAGGATTTTTTGTCTTCCATAAGATTCGTTCCTTAGATTGAGAGTTAACCCCATTTAATCACCCGATCGCTTACAAGCGGCCCGGTGGATTACGGTTTGGCTTTGTGGTGCAGATGCAAACCGGCAGCACAAGGCGGGCAATCGCTAAGCTCGCTTGAGTTGGCGCAGCGCGAGCACTAAAACAACGGCGCCAATAGTTGCAACGACCAGGCTGCCGAGCAACCCACCCCCGGCCGAGACGCCTATCGAACGAAACAAAAAGCCCCCGATTAGCGCGCCAATCACCCCGACCACGATGTCTCCGAAAACGCCATATCCCCCGCCCTTTACGAACTGCCCGGCCAGCCATCCTGCAACCAGCCCGATCAAAATAAACCATAATAATGGACTCATAGCTTGCTCCTTGTTTTGAGTTAGATACACCGTATTAGAATTATTTGAAGGGTCGCAGAGTTTTGAAAGTGTTAAGATACGATTCAACCCGTTGCTTATAGTAATTAGCGGTGGGTTTTCCTACCCCGCAGGAGGGGGTAGGACAGTTGAGACAATCATCCCTGCTTGTCGTTTGCCAAAACTCTGCAACCCTTCAGTTACTTATTTCTTTACAATCTCAACCCTTCTGTTCAGCCTTTTCCCTTGATCAGTATCGTTCGTTGCTACCGGCGACAAAGGACCAACCCCGCCTGCTTGAAGACGCGATGCCGGTACTTTGTAGTGGGTTGTCAACTCTGACACGACTGCGGCAGCTCTCCGATTGGAAAGATCCAGGTTATCTGTAAGCGTACCCACATTGTCAGTATGCCCAACAACGTATATTTGCAGCAATGGATTTAGGCGTAGAAGAGCGGCAATCTCCGTTAGCGTCTCGGCAGACTCTGTTTTGACCTCAGATTTTCCGGTATCAAAGTAGATACCGTAAACTGCCATATGGCCTTCCGTCAGAATATTTTTGTGGAGAATATCCGCTGTTACTTTAACCATCCCGGTATCCATCGGCTTCAATTCGACGATTTTGATCTTAGTCCAGGGGCCGGCTGCCACCAACACTCCTACCCACACATTTCCTGCCGGCTTCTTTAGCACAGCGGTGAGGTAACGCTCCGGTGGGAAGTAGCCGATCGTTTCTATCTGGGTTTCCGGTCCGCATTCCTCTTTGTTACAGCTATAGAGTATTTCAAACCCTGCTTCTTTCAAGCCCTGTTCATAGTTTCGGAATCGTTCCAGCGATGAGCGGTCATCAGGATCACGATAATCAAGCCTGGTAACCTTACCTGCGAGCCGCTCGGTCTTCACCGTCCCATCTGGCTGAACTTTACCCAACACCAGCTGCTGTTCGTCGAACTCCATAACCTCCTGTTTTTCGAGATATGAACCGCTAAAGGCGGTTATGAGCGGATGGCCGCTGTTTTGGGCAATGACAACCGGGGTGATAAATATTACTAATATCGCGGTAATTAGTGTGGCCACTATCCGAGTTTGGTTCAATATGATCGTTCTTACTATCAATCCATTTATTAGCTTCATTTTTTACTCATTTCTTTTAGTCAGCGAGTAATCCATCTCATTAGTTTTTTCAATATCATAGCAGCTTTCCCCCTAATTAGCCGTCATTCAGTGCAGAACTTGCCGGATGGCGTTAAGGATTGACTGCCCGGAGGGTTCATCGATGCAAAACCTGGGTACGCCCGATTGGTACAGGTAAGCAGCTTCACCTTTTGCCGAAAGCGTTACGATTTTCAGCCGCGGATGCTCCGCCAGCAACTGATGGCATATTTTGGGTTCCCCATTTGCCCTGAGCGGCGTAATAATGACCGCATTCACCAGTGTTTGCCTGGCCGCGCTCAAGAGTTGAAGGGGGTCGAGTACTTCGCCCACCACCACCATGTCCGGCTGATGCTCGATCAGGTTCCGGATTACTTCCGACAGCAGCTTTGGCCGGCTCGATAAGAACACTTTGATTTTTTCCATAGCATATCATCTTTTCTCCTGAACAAGCGTCTGAACGTCTTGTCCGTTAGTTCCCCCCTATGGGATTCGCAGCATGGAATAAAAACCGGGCAAGAACAATTCGACGGTGAGTTTCAGTTATTAACTATTCTACTTCCTTAAATAAACAGTTTTAATATGAGCAATTCAGAGCGGGGATACAATAGACCGGAGGGTTCAAAAATGGTCTATAGGAAGGACCAGTTCGATGATAGACCTAAATGAGGGTTTGGAAGGGGAAAGTCCTGGTACTATTACTTCTTTTTCAGCAGTTTTCTTTCGCGGGCATATTGCACTGCTTCCAGGCGGTTATGCAGTTGCAGCTTGTCAAGTATGTTATGGATGTGGTTTTTTACGGTCTGAAGTTCGATGGAGAGTTTTTGGGCAATTTCCTTGTTGGACAACCCATCGGCAACCTGGTTAATAATTTGCACTTCACGCGGCGTCAGCCTGACGGAACTTTGCGGTATTTGTTCTCCCGATAATTCGGCGACACGGGAGAACAACGAAGCGGCCATGCGGGGAGAGCAGAATGTTTCACCACGTTGGGCGGACCGGATGGTTTCCACCAGGTAATCAAATGAGGCTTCTTTTAGAACGTATCCGACAGCCCCGGCCTCGATACAGGCCATGATCTCATCGGTCAGGTCGGGCATACCGAGGATAATCACTTTGACTTCCGGCATATCCTGGTACAACGCCTGGGTCACTTCTATCCCATCCTTGTCCGGCATGCCAATGTCTATGAGCGCCACTTCCGGGCGCAACTCTTTGATTTTTTCCAAAGCCTTGCGCCCGCTTGCTGCCGCGCCGACGACGACAAAGTTTTCCTGCTCTGCCAGCATGGAAACCAGGCCCTCACGGAGCAATCGATTGTCGTCCACAATGAATACGCTTACGGATTCTTTCATAGAACGTCTCCTCAGATGGGAACGGCTCTGCATGCTCCGAACATTTCTTCATAATGGCAATGACCTGCCTCTGTGACGATTACACTCGCCTCATGGATAGCCCACTGCGTAAGAGTTTAAAATTATTTTATAAAAAAGTCAAGGGGGGGGTTGAAAAATTGAACCCGGGGGGAGCAAGGCTGTTGCATTCTCATAACCCTGGGGGGCTTGCGCCGCCACACAAGTGGCCACTTCGTGGGAAGGCCGGGGCGTTACATTCCATAGCCCGGTGTTCCGCATTTTTACAAATCACTCTAAAAACGGGCGCAACCCCCTGCTCCGCGAAGCATGGCGTAACCGCCGAAGCGCTTTCTCTTTGATTTGCCGTATCCGTTCCCGGGTCAAGTTAAAACGCTCGCCGATTTCCTCTAACGTCAGGGGATGCTCATGGCCAAGTCCAAAATACAATCGTACTATCTCTGCTTCACGTTTTGTCAACGTTGCCAGGGTATGATCTATTTCAATTTTTAAGGAATCGCTTATCAAATCGGAATCGGGAGGTGGTTGATGATCATTTTCAATGACGTCGAGCAAGCAATTGTTTTCGCTGTTCCTGAATGGGGTATCCATAGACAAATGCCGCCCGGAAATTTTTAGCGTGTCGGCAACTTCAATATCTTTCAGCTCCAGCTTTTCTGCAATTTCGCCGGGGCTTGGCTCGCGTTCAAACTCCTGTTCCAAGGAAGAATAAATTTTCCCAATTTTAAGAAGCGTACTAACGCGGTTAAGCGGAAGGCGGACAATTCGAGACTGATCGGCCAAAGCCTGCATAATTCCCTGGCGAATCCACCAAACCGCATAAGAAATAAATTTGAATCCCCGGGTTTCATCGAACCGGCTTGCCGCTTTAATCAACCCTAAGTTTCCTTCATTGATTAGATCCCCCAAAGAAAGGCCCTTATTTTGATACAGTTTTGCGATGCTTACCACAAAGCGAAGATTCGCCCGGGTCAATTTTTCCAATGCCCGCTGGTCCCCTTGCTTGATCCGCCGCGCCAATTTAACTTCTTCCTCCGGGGTCAATAAGGGAACCTCTGAAATTTCTTGAAGATACTGGTCTATAGATTGATTCGCACGGCTTTCAGAATTTCTGGCCATTCTGTTCCGATCTCCTTAACGGTTTAAATACTCCTTCTTAGTCGCGCAATGGAAATATCCAATTGCTCACGATATTTTGCAACGGTACGTCGCGCAATCGGGATGCTTTCTTTATTCAACATTTTGCCCAATGTATCGTCGCTGTAGGGTTTCCGAGGGTTTTCTGCGGCGATGATTTCTTTAAGGCGTTCTTTAATTCTTAAAGTGCTTAGCGCCTCGCCTTCATCGGTCTCCATGCCTTCATTGAAAAAATACTTTAATTCATATACTCCGTAATCCGTATCGACATATTTGCCCTTGCAAACCCGGCTGACAGTGGAAATATCCATCTCGATTTCCTCGGCGATATCTTTCATAATCATCGGCTTGATATGCTCGGGGCCTTTCTCAAAAAACGCTCGTTGCTTATCGACGATGGCTTCCATGGTTCTCTGCATGGTTGCCCGGCGCTGCTGGATAGCTTTTATAAACCACTTCGCCGAATTCACTTTCTCTTTCAAAAATTTTCGAGTCTCGGTATCCAGCTTTTTGGGCTGGCGGATCATTTTTTGGTAGTGCTGGCTGATGCGCAGGCCGGGCGTTTTATATTCATTGAGAAATACCGCCAGTTCATCATCCACTATTTCCACGTAAAAATCGGGGATAATGTAATTCTGTTTGGCATCGGAATACCCCTCGCCGGGTTTTGGATTTAACTTGCTAATTTCGGCCAGGGCGTCCTTTATATCATCTAACGAAATATTTAACTCGGCGGCAACTTTATCGAAGCGGCGATTAATAAAATCATGGTAGCATTCTGTAAAAATACGCAGCGGAATGGCGTATTTCCCATTCGCGTTTTTTGTTTCCAATTGTATGGTCAAGCATTCTTTTAGATTCCGGGCGGCAATACCGGGAGGGTCGAGTTTTTGTATTAACTTTAAAACTCGGTTTATCTCTTCCGGCGATATTTCAAAAACCTCTGCGATAAATTCTGCCGTTACTTCAAAATCCAAATAACCGTCATCCCTCAGGCTGTGAATGATATATTCGCCAATGCGGAAATCGCTTTCTTGTAAGCTCAATAGTTGCAATTGATCGAGCAGGTGTTCGGACATGTTGGTTTGATAAGGTTGCGGCAGATCGCGTTTTTCCTCACTATGATCAACCGGCATACGCGGCTCCGGCAGGTCTTCATCTCCGGGCAGTAGTTCCTCAAGATTCACGTCTTCTTGAACTTGCTCGTACCGTTGGTCTTCTTCGCTTTTACGGTTTTCTTCCGGGGTGTCCAATGCTTCCTGAATCTGTTCTTTTTCTTCCTCTTCTTCCTCCCGGGTATCTTCCCATTCCTCTGTTTCTTCCAAGACCGGGTTTAGTTGCAGCTCCATTTGTATTTTTTGCTCCAGCATCAACATGGGGAGTTGCAACAGGCTGGAGACAAGAATCTGCTGCGGTTTTAAAACTTGCGTTTGGGTTTGAACTAAGACCTGTCCTAATGTCGGCATAACCTGACTCGCTAAAACCACTTCGGTTTAATCAAAAATTCCAGGATGCTGCGCCGGCCCTTTTTTACCACGGATGCTGCGCTTAAAAGTGAACGAATTGAGGAATATTCTATAAAATAGGTCATTCACTATCTTTGATTTATTGGTTAGCCCGGGAAATTTGCGAGTAAATAACCAGAGAGGAATTGTGATAGTAACCCTATTCTCTTCATGCTGATAAAGATTTACTAACGATTTTTGCAGCCACGCCGTCTGGCTTTTATAATGTACCTGAATTGTTTTCACTGTTTCTTCTGTAACCAGCGCTTCAATTGTCGCCGGTTTTGGTTCGAATTGATCAAACAGCAAATTTTTAAACGACTTTATAGGATTCATCCAATTCATCATTTGGGCTTAGACTCGCTATTTAGTGACGCTGGTTTAATTGAGGGGGGTGCATGAACCTGAGGGCAGGCAAATAATCCACCTCCCGCTTCCCGGAAGGCCGGGAGGTTAGGGTCCCTGCCATCCAGTTAAGGAAAATGAATGACGAATATCGAACCGGGAATTTCGATTATCGAAGGGAAAACCTTCAAAATTCATCATTCAGTGTTCGACATTCAATCAGCCTAATGCCCTTAACTTAATGGCAGTGAAGGTTAGGGGTGGGCCCTTGGTCTGCGATCAGCTTCATGCACACCCCTCATTTAATTATTTACCGATTTCATCCCGGCCTGGCCGGGACAAACGGATACGTTCCTGGACTGCTCACGAACTGTAGCAGCAGGGTTTCCAAATCCCCCCGCGAAGCCTCGAAGGAATAAACCACGGCTTATGCGGCGGGGAAAGGGGTCCCGCAGAGCCACAGCAGGCGGGGAAGTTGTTTTATCTGCCTCGCTTACCAGCGCCCGCCGCCCCCGCTTCTCCGGCTATCGGATTTGGGGCGGGCTTCGTTTACAACAATGCGGGTTCCTTTCAATTCACGGCCATTTAACTCTTGAATTGCTGCCTGGGCTTCCGATTTCGCCTCGATCTCTACAAAGCCAAATCCTTTGGATACCCCGCTAAACTTATCCTTAATGATATTGACAGACTTCACGGTTCCGAATGCTGCGAAGGCTTCACGCACGTCTTCTTCATTCGCTTGCTGGGATAGATTGCCGATGTAAATATTCATCTTGTTATCCTTTCATAAATGTTTAGAGTCCAACAAAAAAGCGACGCCCGTGAGCATCGCCTTTTTTGTTTCAAATCGCTTATGGTTTACTCAGCTTTTTTGATCTACTTACAATTCACATTGCTACAATACAACCACATCTTGAGCCTGGAGGCCTTTTTTGCCTTCTCCAATCGTGAATTCAACTTCCTGTCCTTCTTCTAAAGAACGATAACCGCCATTCTCGCGAATAGAACTAAAATGAACAAATAGATCTTCGCCTTCAGGGTTTGATATAAAACCATAACCTTTTCCGGCGTTAAACCACTTCACAACTCCATTTACTCGGTCTGACATTACTGTTACTCCTTTGAATAAAAAACAATAATACATGAATTAGTTGACTTTTGGGTTATTCTAGTCTGGTGAGAAGTTAATCCTGAACAGGCTGGAATTCCTAAAAAGACGTGTCAAGCTACGCTAATTATTTGGCCTTGTCAAGGAATAAGAATAAAAGCCAACTTTCTTCAGGCGAATATCCCGAGCCCTGTCTCACCGAACAAGCCCGCCGCCAATATACTGCTCAAGGTGACCAATTACGCTTTTCCGACAAGATAGGACTACCGATTCATGCCCCTGAGCAGTATAAAAAAGCTCCCATTGCGAGCATCACTCATAAACCTCTTTCCGGTGGCCGATTTTAGCAATAATTACCATTTGGCCTTTAATGGCAAAAATAACCCGGTAATCGCCTATCCGGAGTTTTCGGAGTCCTTTGAAGCGGCCGGCCAGCATTTCATACTGCTCAGGATTTTTGGGTAATTTTTCCGTAATGGTTAAGAGAATTCTGCCGGCTTCCGTTTTGCCGATTTTCTTCAAATCATTCAGCGCCGATCTTTTGAACTGGATTTCATAACTCACTTATAAGACCTTTCCTGCTTCGCGTTACAAACCGAGTTCCTTCTTAGCTTCCTCCAATGATACCAGCTCATCGGTCGGATCATTCAAGCGATCCAGGGCGATTTGAAAATCGACCAGTTCACTCAAATAGTATTCCAGGGCTTTTATCACGTGGAAACTAACCGGCCTTTCGGTTTCTTTGGCTACCACGGTTAATTTTTTGACAATATCTTCAGGGACCCTGGCAGATATTGTCTGCATGGTATATCGCATGGTTTCTCCTCGGGTTAGGGTTGGGTTGGTCATTACGTTTTACTGTATTTTGTGTCTATAGACATCCTCCTATGTATTAGTAAGTCATATACGGTTTACATTGTAATATAAACAAAGCAACTACGTATGTCAAATACATATTTTTAGCCGTTCGTAGTTTCCCGGAGGGAAGAGGAGGATTTCTCGATGTGAGGTTTGTAAATACTATTGCGCGGTAAACCTTGCCGGTGTCCATAAAAAGGCCGGGGGAATTCCCCGGCCGGGTCATAGACCTCAAAGGTTTTCAAAACCTTTGAGGTCTTAATATTTTTACTACAAGGGAATTACTGAAACGTATCTGCGGAATTCAACACCCGCACCATCTTCACGTTCAGTTTGTAGTTGGCTACTTCCTCGTCTTCCTGCAATACCGCTTCCGGCAGGCCGGATTTGACCAGGTTGGAGTAGCTCATCGGGGAGGGCAGGTTGTCCACCAGGCTTTGCGCCAGCGGGTCGGCCTCGCTCTGGTCGGTGACGATGGTGATGAACATGTTCTGGGTCTGCCAGTATTTTTTGATCGCTTTGTTCACCTCCGCGAGGGTGACTTTGGCTAACAGGGCGTCTAACTCCTTCAAATAATCCTTGCGCCCGTAAAAGCGCGAATCCATCAAGTAACCGAGCTGCTGCGCCGGGGTCTGGGCGTAAAGCTTGATGTAGCTGCGCAGGAAGGTGCGGGTGGCTTCGAAATCTTCCGCGGCCATGCCCTGGTTCACCAGCTTATCGATCTCCCTGATGGCTAAGCGCAGGGCAAAATGGGCGTGCCCGACCTGAATGTCCGCCAACTCCGGGTACTGCCGTTTCAACTGTTTGGCAATCTGCACCGGGCGAATCCAGATAGAGAAATAGTTGGAAGAGCGGGGAACGCCGGAGGGCGGCAATTGATAGGCGCTGCCGCTCTCGTACCACTCGATGTAGGTGTAGTCCCCGTAATTCATGGAGCGGGTTTCGCGGATTTTTTGGTACAACTGGCCGTAGGATTTGCGGTGCTCGCCTAAGTAGGAGTTGGCCACCATCAGGGCCGCAAAATCGTCATTGGCGCGGGTAAGGTCCAGGGGGAAGCCGGTATAGATTGCGGAACCGAAAGCGTTATCCTTGGCCACAATTTCTACGCTGATCCCTTCCGGCATATTCGCTTTGCCCGGGGCGGGAATCACCGGCTTCTTTGCGGAAAGTTGCTGCATATCCGTTTTCAGCTTCTTCACGAAATCTTTGGGATAATTGCCCGCTACCCCGATAGTCAAATTGTTGCGGGTAAAGAAATTCTGATAATGCTGCTTCGCCTCCTCCAGGGTGATATTTTTGACGCTAACGGATTTTCCCTGCTTCATATGCTGGTAGTTCGCGCCGCGGAAGAGCAGGTCTTCCAGCGCTTTTTTGCTGTACTCCTCGTCAGAAGAGGCGCGGATTACCTGGTCCACGTAATTCTGCTGGTTCAGGATCACCCGGCTGAAATCGGACTCGTTGAAGGCCGGGGTAAGCATCACTCCCTTCAGAATGGGATAGAATTCATCCAGGAAATCCCGCGGGACTTCGAAGGTGAAGATGGAGACCTCTTTATCCACAAATGAAGAATACTGCGCGGCCATGGGAAAGAGTTTATCCTGGATGTCGCTGTAGCTCCACTCTTTGGTTCCGCCCTGGGTGAGCAGCGAGGCGGTGGTATAGGTCAGCCCCTCCTTTCCGGCGGGATCGCAGATGGAGCCGTTGCGGAACATCAGCTTGACCACCACCTTGTTGGATTTGGGCAGTTTCAGTTCCACGACTTCCTGCGCGAACAGGGAGCCGATCATCAACGCGCTCAACAATAATACCTCCACGACAAAAACTTGCCATCTTCCGGCAAAAGAATTTGCATTTTGCAATTTGCACCCTTCGGCAAGCCCAGGGCAAGCTTTTACACTTTGCACTTTGCACTTTTCACTTTTCACTTTGCACTTTTCACTTTTCACTTTGCACTTTCCCTCCCGGTTTACCCGGCTAATAATATTGGTCATCGTACACCTCCTTGCTCGTCAAGTGATATAGTGGCAATGGTTAACCCGGTGGGCACAAAATACTTACCGGCGATGCGTTTGAGATCTTCCACGGTTACCCGGTCGTACAGGGCGTACAGGCGGTTGATGCTTTCCGGGTCGCCGGTGAGAGAAACATAGTGGCAGAGGGAATTGGCGATTTGGGAAGGATTGTCGATGCTCATGGCGAACTGGTATTTCAAATGCGATTTGGTATTCGCCAGCACTTTTTCATCCACCCCCGCGGTTTTCACCTGTTCGAGGGTTTTGACGATCTCGTCTTTCACGTACTGCATATCTTCTGTGTTGATCAAAGAAGCCTGGATGGAGAACAAATTCGGATCTCGGGAATCGAACGCCCCGCCGCCGATGAAGCGGGCTTTTTGCTCTTCGATGACCAGCTTTTTGTAGAGCTGCGAGGTTTCCCCGAAGAGAATGGTGGCCAGAATATCCAGCGCCGGCATGTCGATTTCCCGGTCGTTGAAGGCCGGGCCTTTGTAATTCAGTCCCAGGTAGGGCGGAATCTGGCTGTTTTGCAGGTGCACGAAGCGGGTTTCGCTTTGCTGCGGCTCCCGGGGAACCTCCGCGCTATAATCCCCCCTTTTCCAGGCGCCGAAATATTGCTCCGCCAGGGCGTTCACCCGTTCCGGGGTTACCTCGCCCACCACCACCACGGTGCAGTATTCCGGGCGGTAGTAACGCTGGAAGAATTTCAAAGAGTACTCATACTGGTTGGGCATGTCCAGAATGTCTTCTAAGAAGCCCATGGTCGTGTGCTTGTAGGTGTGCACGTCGAAGGCGGTATTTTGCAGCATCTCTTGCAGTTTGGCGTAGGGATTGGCGGTGTGGTTGGTGTATTCCCCTTTCACCGCCCCGGCTTCGGTCTTGAAATCATGTTCGGAGTAGTTGAGATTTTGAAAGCGGTCCGCTTCTAACTCGAACATCAATTCTAACTTTTCGGCGTTGCCGGTCATGTGATAGACGGTGCGGTCCAGCGAGGTGTTGGCGTTGGCCGCCGCGCCGATGGATTTCAGCACTTCGTTGTACTTCTCTTTGGAGTACTTCTCGGTGCCGCGGAACATCATGTGCTCGAAAAAGTGGGCGAACCCGGTCACTCCCTTTTCCACCTCGTTGCGCGACCCGGTGCGCACCACGATATAAAACGCCGCCAGGCCGGGGCTGTCGTAGGGCACGGTGACCACGTTCAGTCCGTTGGGCAGGCGGTTCTGGTGAATCGGGTAGGGCAGAATATTGCCGCTCTCGCCGAATCCCGCGGCGCTCACCAGGAGCAGGGAAACTAAAGGCAGGCATAACAAGCGCTTCATGGCTCTCCTCTGATTTGGTTTGTAGTTTGATGAAACCTCGGAGGTTTTTCCCGAAGGGATGGCTTGCGCCATAAAACCTCTGAGGTCTTATGAAAGAGGTCTTCCAAAAGGCAGGCTAATATAAGCATTCCGGTGGGAAAAGATTCGGGAAATTTAAAAAGGCGCGCGAAGGTGTGACGCACTTCGGAAGTGCGTCGTACGTTCGTCCCTTCGTTACCCTTGTGTGGCAACCGGAACAGGTAACTTTTCCACAAAGGTAATGGGAATAGTCTCTGAAAATGAAAGCGTATAATTTGATATTTTAAGAATTTGATTCACCGGTGGTTTGGTGATAATTTCAATCACCATCTCCTGCCATTCCGGTTCAAGTTCCTTCAAGCCGCTCAATGGAAAGCTACGCGGACCTAAATTAGTCAATTGTAGCAACACAGAAAAATCCATTAGCGTCAAACCAATCGCTCGCTTCTCATCGCAGTTGAAGCGCAATAAAATATTATCGTTCAACTCCACCGCCGCTGTGGCTTTCTCGCCGGGAGAGAAAGAAATATACAAAACATCGACTTCCTTATCGTATGAGTAAGTGGGTACCTGGTTCATACTTTACCACCCTTTAGGTTGATATGCTTGAAAAAGGCTGTTGCAATATATATTGTTGGCAATGGTTTCGCCTCGTTCGTTGACATCGAACTCAAATAACACGATGGCGACAATGTGATTCATTCCACCGGGTAAATCATCGAAAAGATGAACATACCGATACTTGCGCGGATTGAGTGGTTCTTGTCGTCGCCGGCCTTTTCTAATGGTAGTTTTGAGATGGTCTTCATACTCCGCCATTTCAGAATGATTCAGTGGATCGATAACATGTGCCCACCGCTCTTCCGTCAAATAAATGGCATTCCCCTCGCGGTCATAAATTGTCCATCTCTTTACGGGATCAGCCATTTGATCATTCCCAAGAAAACCAACAGCTTCTTATCTCTAAATTAATTGAAATTAATATAGTGCAATTTTTCGATGAAATCAACACTCTCGCTTCGTACCGGCGTTGCACCTTGCGTCTTGACTCCCGCCTCGTAACAACTTACATTTCCGGGCGTATAAGAGCGTTGGCTGCTCAATCTTAAATGGTACTGGCTGTAAAGGAAACCCGGAATGGCGTTTTTCGACAAACACCCCCAATTATTCCGCATTTTTTTCCTGCTCCTGGGCACGGTGTTGCTGGCGTTTGCAGCCATCAGCATTTACCGTTACGCCAGCTCCCTTACCGATGAAAATATTTTCCGCACCTCTCCCAGCAATCTTTACGTGAGCAAAGATATTCCCGGGAAAAGATTGGATTTCAGCGAGAACAAGCCCGATACGGCCGAGCGTTTTGTTTCCGGCGATTCCGTGAAAATCCATGACCTGGTGCTGGCGGTCAACAACAAACTGTTCGACACCGGCGATGAAATTCACCGCTACTTGAATACATTCGAGGAGGACCGGGAAATCGAATTGGCGGTGTTCCGCCCCCATGCGGCGCGCGAATTTACCTACCTGGTGCGCAGCCGGGATATTCCGGATAGCGCTTTTCGCGCCATTCGCTCCTCGGTGTTCGTGTTAGACGTCACCCCCAACGGCGCTTCCGATCGCGCCGGGTTAAAGGTGGGGGATTTGATCATCCGCATCAACGGCCAGCCCTTTAAAGACGCACAGGAAGCCGACCGTATCCTGCGCTTCGCCAAAATCGGCCTTTCCATCGCCTACGAAGTGCTCCGCGCCGGCCAGACCCTCACCCTGCAAGTCACCCTGGCGAAGGTAGGGATTCGAACTTCGATCCTGGTGCTGATTTTGTGCGGATTGTTATACATGGGAACCGGTATTTTCGTGGCCCTTCGCCGGCCCCGTTTTCAGGCCGCCCGGCTGATCGGGTTCACTTTTCTGGTCATCGGCTTCTTTATGGCCGCGTTTATGCGCCGCGACCTGGAGCCGGGTATCTTCAGCCTTACCCGCGACTTTCTGCTGCAATTCTGTATCTTGTTTACCGTTCCCCTGATGTTGCACCTGGGGCACTATTTTCCCACGGAACGCCCGGAAATGCTCGGCCGCAAATGGATTCGTTTCGGCGCTTACTTTCTGGCGCTCCTTTTTACCGCGTTAAGCTGGTTTGGCGGGGAACGCTTTTTCTTCAGCGGCCTGACGGCATCCGGCGGGCTGGTGGTGTTGATCCTCTATGCCGCGGCGGTAAACCTCGCATTTTACCGCAAATGTTCCAAAGAATATAAAACCCTCAACCGGGCGATCCGCTATGCCTCGGCGCTGGTCGGCGCCGTCGTGGCGTTTTTTCTCATCCTGGTGTTTCTCTCGGACCCCAGCGCCCGGCTGGGGTGGGCATTAAACGCCGGGTATATCGGAATTCCCCTGGCGCTCATCCCCATGGCCTATTTGTACACCATCGGCCATTACCGCCTGCTCGACCTGGATATCCGGGTACGCCGCAATATTCAATACAACATCATCACCTTTGTTTGGGGAGTCGCTATGCTGGTGGTATTGTTCAAGGCGCTTTTTGTCCTCCCGGCATTGCGGTTCGATCTGCCGAATATCCAGTTCAAACAGGCTTTTATCGAGATACTGGATACCCCGATGGAAGCAGCCGAGCGGGCCATGATGGAAAAAGGGGTGGTGATTTTGTTGGGTATCGGGATCACCATGGGGTTATGGAAAATCCGCCGCGCCGGGCAGAACCTGATCGACCGCCTGTTCGACCGCGGGGAATACGACTATCGCCGCGCCGCCGGGGAACTGGCGGAAGTGATGTCCGCCCAGTTTACCATGGCCGGCCTGGCGGAAGGAATCGTGCAAAAACTGGCCGGTTTGATGTTCGTGAAGCAGGTGGGGATTATCTTCTTCCGCGACGAAAAAATCTTATGTTGCAGCCGGATGCACGGTGCCCCGCCGGACCGTTGGGAGGTATTCTGCGCTTCGATCAATCAAAAAGTGATCGACCTTATCCAGAAAAACCGCGCCGATTTCCGGTTCACGGCGGAGTACCTGCCCGATGAAATCCGCGGGTATTTCCTGCACCAGGGATTCCGCCATATCATCGCCATTCGCTCCAAAGAAAAGTTAGTAGGAGTGCTGTTGATCGGGGAAAAGCGTTCCGAAACCCCTTTTCATAAAGAAGACCTCGCTTTTCTATCCGCGGTAGCCCGGCAGGCTTCCGTGGCCATCGAAAATGCGTTCCTCTACGAAGAGCTGGCGGAACAGCAGCGCCTGAAACATGAGCTGGATATCGCCCGGCGGATTCAGTTGGCCTCCCTGCCGCAACGCACCCCCACGGTGGAGGGATTGGACATCGCCGGCATCTCCATTCCCGCCCAGGAAGTCGGGGGAGATTATTTTGACTATCTCAATGGGGCGGCCAACGAGCTGACCGTGATTGTGGGCGACGTGAGCGGCAAGGGCACTTCCGCGGCGCTGTACATGTCCAAAGTGCAGGGAATTATGCGCTCCCTGCACGATTTCGGCCTCTCGCCGCGGGATTTGTTCATTCGCGCCAATCAAATTCTGTTCAACGATCTGGAAAAAACCTCCTTTTTTACCGCGGTGGGCGCTTCGTTTCAATCCCGGCAACGGAATTTGATCTTAGCCCGCGCCGGGCACTCACCGGTGTTTCATTACCAGGCCCAAACCGGGCAGGTGCGGGTGATTACCCCCAAAGGGATCGGATTGGGGTTGGCCGAGTCGCATAAATTTGCCGCGGAGCTTAGCGAAGAGGTGATCGGCTACCAACCGGGGGACGTGTTCCTGTTCATTACCGACGGCATTACCGAGGCGCACAGCATCAAAGGAGAGGAATTCGGGGAAGAGAACATTCTGAAAATTCTCCAAAACCAGAACGGCGCCAGCGCCAAGCGCATCCGCGACTCGATTATCTCTTCCGTCAACCACTTCACCCAGAACGCCCGCCAGCACGATGATCTGACCGTGGTGGTGGTGAAGGCGGTGTAAGCGGGCGACTGCAAGGCGAGCAAAATTAAAAAATCAACCTGTTGACAAGCGTACCTTTCCATATTATATTTGCACGCTTTTTGATCGCGGGGTGGAGCAGTCTGGTAGCTCGTCGGGCTCATAACCCGAAGGTCGCAGGTTCAAATCCTGCCCCCGCTACTA
>WYBG01000050.1 GCA_011526015.1 Deltaproteobacteria bacterium
GCGTTATTTTCATCCACTCGACCCTGGCGGATCAACTTGCCGCCAACTTCCTGGGAATCCGCCAAACCATGATCTTGAGCCGCGGGGTGGCCAGCCAATATCTGCCGGGATATGAATTTCAGCCCAGTGTATTCGGGGTATTCCTGCTGCTGTCGATTTACCTGTTCCTGCGCCGGAAGCCTTACCGGGCGGTCTTTTGCCTGGCGCTAACGGCGACCTTCCATCCCAGTTCCCTACCCGGCGCGGCGATCCTGACGCTGAGTTACATGATTCTGGCCTGGCGGGAAGAAAAGAATCTCCGGAGAACACTCGCCATCGGCCTGCTGGCCCTGGCGCTGGTGTCGCCGGTGCTGATCTATACCGCCGCCTGCTTCCGGGCCAGCGATCCCGAAACCTGGCGCGGTGCGCAGCAAATCCTGGCCGATTTCCGCATTCCCCATCACATTCTATCGAAAAAATCAGAATTGGGGGAACTGTTCTACCTGCGGATTTTGGCGGTGCTGTTGGCGCTCTATGCGGTGCGCAAACACCGGCTCTTTGCGGTGCTGGCGATTCCCTTTTCCATCGCCGCGGTGTTAACGGTGATCCAGATCTTCAGCGACAGTAACGCCCTGGGACTGCTGTTTCCCTGGCGGTTGTCCACCGTTCTGGTTCCCCTGTCGGTCTGCCTGCTCTTTGCCGGCGCCGTCGCGGCTATTTTTCCCAGACTTCCCGCTAAAATTTTGAACAAATCTCGATGGATCGCCGGGGTAAGCGGGGGAGTTATACTTTTGCTGGCGCTGTGGGGAGCAAGGGAGATGAAATCCCGCTTCGAGGCTTATGCGAACGATCCCGCCGGGCCGATGATGGATTTTGTCAAAAACACGAAGTCCCCCGGCAAAAAATACCTTATTCCCGCGCTCCATTTGGAGGAGTTAGAAAATTTTCGCCTCTGCACCGGCGCGCCGATCCTGGCCGATTTCAAATCCATTCCCTACAAGGACGTGGAAGTGCTGGATTGGTATGACCGGAATTTGAAAGCGCGGCAGTTTTACGAAACTGCAACAATGGATTGCGAATTGCTGAAAGCGTTAGCGGCGGAATACGGAATTACCCACCTGGTGGTGGAGAACCGGCGATTTACGAGCGTATGCGAGCAGCTTCAGCCGTTGTACCGGAACGCGCTTTATAGCGTGTATAAAATCAGATAAATAAAGACCTCAAAGGTTTTAAAAACCTTTGAGGTCTTGTGGTTGAGCGTTCACCGCTTCAAATACACGAAGCTGGTATCCTTGATGTGGTAGATCGGCAACTGAGGGTAGCGTTTGCGGAAGGTTTCCAGCGCGGTGATGACCTCCATCCCGCCGCGGTAATCGTGCCACAGGATCACCCCTCTCCCCTCTCGCAGCAGTTTCAGGGCGATCTCCGAATCATTCAGCACGTATTCGTAATCGTGGGAGCCGTCGATGAATACGAAGTCGATAGCGCTGTAATAAGGGGAAAAATCGAATTTCCCGGAATCCCCGAATAACTGGGTGATTTTTTTCGTTTCCGGGAATTCCGCTGCTTCTTTGTTCAAAAAAAGCTCTCCGGAACGTTCCTTTTCCACCAGTTTGCGGAAGCGGTCGCTGATTTGGAAACGGGTTTCGCCGAGCTGCTCCCGGGGCAAATCGAGGGTAAAAATCCGGCACTGCGGCGGGGAGTTCAGCGCCAGGTTCAGGGTGGTGCGCCCGTTCAGGGTGCCGATCTCGAATATGCCGCGCGGTTTTTCCCGTTGTACGATCCCGCAAAGCACCGCCAGCTCGCTCACCGGCATGTTGCCGGGCTGCACTTCCAGCTCCCCCAGGCGAAGCGGCGCGGGAGAGATTACCTGCGCCGGGGAGATTAGCGGCAATTTCGGCTTCGGGAAGGAGATTCCGAAATATTCACATACCAGCGAATGAATGTACTGCCCCTTTTTAGTGAACAGGCCGATGGTCCAGGAATAGAGCATGAGGGCGATGGAGAGCAGGTATTTGAGAACGCGACGGGTGGTTTGTTTAAGAAGCCGCATGGGGATCGTTCCTTTGGTTGAGTATCAGGGGCTGGAGCGGGTGGCAGGGGTAAGAGCGAGGGGCGCAGCACAAATTGCACATCCGGAGATTTCGGCATTCGCCGGGATGACAGTACCGATAAGGGCTTGTCATGCCTGCGAATGCAAGCATCTCATTCCACCTGCCCCTGCCCCTGCCCCTGAACTCCGCCCCTACTGTTCCAGCGCCTGGCGGTAAACCTCCAGGGTATCGCGGGCGATTTTATCCCATAAAAAGTTGTTTTTGATGTGCTCCCGCAGCGCGGAATTTTTAGGTTGATTCAGCGCCCGTTCGATCCCCCGGCGAATGGAGTCCACCGAATAAGGGTCCACGTATTCCGCCATATCGGCGAAATAATCCCTGGTTCCCCCGTGCGGGGTAATCACGATTTTCGCCCCGGCCAGCGCCGCTTCCAACGCCGCCCGCCCGGGGGTCTCAAATTTGGAAGGAAGCAAAAACACGTCGCAGGCGGCGTAAGCGGAGGCCAGCAGCGGGGAGTCGTTGGGCAGCTCCTCAAGAAGCAACAGATTTTTGTTTTTCGCAGCCTCTTTCAGGATTTGGGGCGTTTCTCCCATGTGCATTTTCCGCCCGATGAACACCGCGGGGTGATCGATCCTGCTCAAGGCCCGCACCAGGGAGAGCACATTTTTACGATCGGGTCCCATGTGCCCCACGGTCAGGATAAAATTCTCCAATCCATACGTTTTTTTGAACAACCCCGGATCGGCGTCGAGAAACTCCCCGTTGACGCCGTTGTGGATCACCCGGAATTTTTCCCCGGGAATGCCCATGCCTTTGGAGATGATTTCTCCCTCGGCAATGGTGTTGGGCAGCACCATTTCCGACCATTCGCAAATATCCCGGGTGAAGCCGTAATCCCACCAGGCCCCGCGTATCACTTTGCGAGTCAGTTTGTCGAGGGTGGAGACGGCGCGCACCACCGCGGCGGAGCGGCGGGTGTAAAAAATGGGATTGACCACGAATCTGACCTTCTCGACCTTCAGGTTGCGGGCCAGGTGATACACCGCGAAGTTGGAGCCAAACA
>WYBG01000422.1 GCA_011526015.1 Deltaproteobacteria bacterium
GGGGAAAAGAGACCGAAGAAAATAAATTGGGGCTTCAGCCCTGAATGGTACTAAAACGCGGGGCTGAAGCCCCAGAAAAAACTGTGGGGAACTTTGATCCCCCGCGCTGAAGCGCGGGGCTATTTATTCTCAACTCCAGTTTCTTGTGCAATTTGTCGTGCGCCCCTTTTGGGGTGAGCTACTCACAATAAGAATCTATTCTATTCCCTCAATCCGGTCCTGGAAAACCCTCACGATCTTAAACCGATCGCTCATCTCAAAAACATGGCGATAATCATCCCCGGACCATGGCGAGAAATAGTACGGCAGGTTGGCATCGATTAAATACTTCGCCATTACTCAGGCAATCTCTTTGATAATATAACTCCGGTTCATCAACTGGCTGGCGAATTTCAGGCAGGCGTAGATATCCTCGGCTTCCAGAGATGGATATGCTTTTAAAATATCCTTGATTGTATCCCCGGCGCTCAGAAATTCCAGGATTGTCTGAACGGTAATTCTTTTCCCGCGAATCGTGGGTTTACCGTTACATTTTGCGGGATCAATCGTGATCCTATTACTTAATTCCATAGCAACGACCTTGAATTAGTGAAACTTCTAAGAATATAAGCTGCGGGAAAAGTCATTGCAAGATGAGCATAATATCGCTCAATCAAGTTTTCTGTTTGGCCAATGTATATGCCTTCATCCTTCAATAAATACAACACATAGACAAAATACATCGTTTACCCCTCCAAACGCAAAAAGCCGGAATCGCTTCCGGCTTTTTTTTGTGCCGAGGACAGGAGTCGAACCTGCACGCCCTTGCGAGCACCAGACCCTGAACCTGGCGCGTCTGCCAATTCCGCCACCTCGGCATTTCGTTTTTGGCGCTCCAAATATAAACGCCGGTTTCACGCTAATCAAGAAATTTTTATCTCGACCCGCAAACGCAATACGGAATACGCAATACGCATTACGCATTACGTACTCCGTATTGCGTATTGCGTTTCTCGACCATCCCCTCTCCCCTCTCCCTTCAAAAAAAAACAAATAATACGAAACAATTTTTTTTACCATTGATAAAATGAAATCGACAATATAAATTTGTCGCAAAATTGAGGTGATTGAAATGAGTGACTCTGAGTCGCACTATTTATGTTACATGGTAGCAAGGTATTACCGCCTTGAAGATTTCAGGACCGACCTCGACAAGAATTTAGGCCACGCCTATAAAATGTAGAAATTTCTCCCTCCTTTCTCGACGTTACTTTTATCAGAACATTTTTCTTTGGTGTAGAATCGGCTGCACAATGCAGTAAGCGATACGTGATGCGTACAACTAATTCATGGGATTATTACACAGGAAGCGCCCGATGAAAATTGCCGTAACCTACAGCAGCAAAGAGGGGCTGCTGACAGAGTTTAAAAAACGCCCAGGGAAAAGCGTGCAGGACTCGGACATACCGGCGGATTTCTTCGCCGAGGGGGACAGCCCCGCAACCATCCAGGCGATTATCGATACATTTATCGAGGGCGGGCACCAGGTGCTGGGAGTGGAAGCCGACGATCGCCTGCTGCAAACCCTGGAGGCCGAGCGCCCGGATTTCGTTTTCAACCTGGCGGAGGGATTGTGGGGGGATTTCCGGGAATCCTACGTGCCCCTAATCTGCGAGCGGTTAGGCCTGCCTTACAGCGGCTCCGACCCCCTCACCCTGGCCATTTGTCTGAACAAAGCGCGCACCAAGGAAATCCTGGGGTATCACCTGATCCCCACCCCGGCGTTCCGCATTTTTTCGCCCCACCATCCCGTTCATCTTGACGGGTTTGAATTCCCGGCCATCGTGAAGCCGGCGTCAGAGGGGAGCAGCAAGGGGATTTTCAACGACTCCGTGGTGTACAGCCCGGCGGAGGCGCGGCGCAGAGTCGAGGAAAAGATTCAACAATACCGGCAGCCGGTGCTGCTGGAACGATTCCTGACCGGCCAGGAGTTTACCGTGGCGCTGTGGGGCAACGGCGAGGAAGTGGAAGTGCTGCCGATTATCGCCATGGATTACTCCCAGTTGCCGGTGAATTCCGAGCCGATCTACTCCTACGAGGCCAAATGGATTTGGGACACCCCGGAAAAACCGTTGGAGATTTTCCAGTGCCCGGCCAATATCTCCACGGAGCTGAAAGAAAACATCGAAGAACTGGTGCGGGATACCTACCGGGTGTTGCAGGTGCGGGACTGGTGCCGCATCGACGTGCGGTTGGACGAGCAGGAAATACCCCACGTGCTGGAGCTCAATCCCCTGCCGGGCATTTTGCCGGATCCGAAAGATAATTCCTGTTTCCCGAAGGCGGCCCGCACGGCCGGCTACGGGTACCGGGAAATGTTGTTAAAAGTTTTGGGAATCGCAGCCAAACGAAACGGGCTTTCATTATGAAGTATTCCCAACGGCGGCTGAAGGTATTCGTGGCCTTCAACAAGCCGCAGAGTAGCGCCGATTCGGAGGACGTTGACTACCTATCCGAAGCGGCGGTCAAGGACGAAGCGAACGCGGTGTACCAAAGTCTGGCCGCCACAGGGCACACGCCCCGCTATCTCGCAGTGGAAAACCTGTCTGCGGATTTGTCCTTGATCGAACAATTTGCCCCGGAAGTGCTCTTCAATTTGTGTGAAGGCTTCCGGGGAAGCGCCCGCCACGAGATGCACGTCGCCGGTCTGTGGGAGTTGGTGGGAATTCCCTACACCGGAAACAGCGCCTTCACCCTGGGCCTGGCGCAAAACAAAGTCCTCAGCAAAAAACTGTTCGAATCCAAGAAAATCCCCACCCCCCCCTACCAGGTGTACCGGGAAACGCCCCAGGATACCTACCTGGCCTATCCCCTCATCGCCAAACCGGCGCGGGAAGACGCCAGCTTGGGAA
>WYBG01000423.1 GCA_011526015.1 Deltaproteobacteria bacterium
GCAGAGTTTCATCACCAGGTCGGAGCCGGCGTTGGAGGTGAGGAAAATGACCGTGTTCTTAAAATCGATCAGCCTTCCCTCGGCGTCTTCCATCATCCCCTTGTCGAATACCTGGTAGAACAGCTCTCGCACGTCGCGGTGCGCTTTTTCGATCTCGTCCAACAGCAGCACGCAGTAAGGATTGCGCCGTACCGCCTCGGTCAGCACGCCGCCTTCCCCGTAGCCCACGTATCCCGGGGGAGAGCCTTTCAAACCGGAAACGGTGTGCGCTTCCTGGTATTCGGACATGTTGATGGTGACCAGCTTGCGCTCCCCCCCGTAAAGAACGTCGGCCAGGCTGAGGGCGGTGAGGGTCTTTCCGGTGCCGCTGGGGCCCACCAGCAAGAATACCCCGACCGGTTTATGGGGGTCTTCCAGGCCGGCCCGGGAGGTGCGAATCCGCTGCGTGATTGCCTCCAGGGCGTGGGTCTGCCCGATCACCCGCTGTTCTAATTTTTCCTTCAGATTCAGCACGGTTTTGATCTCATCGGTCAGCATCTTGCCCACCGGGATGCCGGTCCAGCCGGAGATGACCTCCGCAACGATATCGCCGCCCACCTGCGCCTGCATCAGCGGGGTTTCTCCCTGGAGGTCCTTCAATTTCCGGTTGAGCTGGGCAAGCTCCTTCTGCAAACGTTTCAATTCCGTTTCGTCGATTTTTTTAGCGCCGGCTTCTTTTTCCGCTTTCTCCGCAATGCTGTCTTCCAGGGTCTGGCGGAGCTCCCGGATTTGCCGAACCAGCTCTATTTCTTCTTTCCACTGCTTTTCCAGTTCAGCGAGCCGTTTTTCCAGGAGGGTTTTTTGTTCCCCTAACGCTTCGATGCGCTCTTGATGACTTCCGCCGGTGATTTTTTCCCGCCGGAGCACCCGGCTCTCCACCTCCACCTGGTCGATTTGCCGCCGGCAATCCTCAATCGCCGCGGGCGTGGCGGTCTGCCCGATGGCCACCCGGGCGCAGGCGGTATCCAGCACGCTGATGCACTTATCGGGAAGCTGCCGCCCGGTAATGTAGCGATGGGAGAGGCGCACTGCTTCCTCCACCGCTTCATCCAGAATGCGCACGTTGTGGTGCTTCTCCAGGGTAGCGACCAGGCCGCGCATCATTTGCACCGCCTGCGCCTCCTCCGGCTCTTCCACTTTTACCGGTTGAAAGCGCCGCGCCAGGGCAGCGTCTTTCTCGACGTATTTTTTATACTCCGCCCAGGTGGTGGCGGCAATGGTGCGAAGCTCTCCCCGCGCCAGCGCCGGTTTAAGCAGGTTGGCGGCGTCGCCCTGGCCGGCCTGCCCGCCCGCGCCGATCAAGGTATGGGCTTCATCGATAAAAAGGATGACCGGGCGGGGAGAGGCTTTCACTTCTTTGATGACCGATTTGAGGCGGTTCTCGAATTCCCCTTTGACCCCCGCCCCGGCTTGCAGCAAGCCCAAATCCAGGGTGCGAACCGCCACGTTTTGCAGCGGCGGGGGCACGTCGCTGGCGGCGATGCGCAGCGCGAATCCTTCCGCCACCGCGGTTTTCCCAACCCCCGCTTCCCCCACCAGAATCGGGTTGTTCTGGCGGCGGCGGGTGAGAATATCGATCACCTGGCGAATCTCGAAATCCCGCCCCAATACCGGGTCGATCTCGCCTTTTTTCGCCCTTTCGGTCAGGTTGATGGTGAACTGGTCCAGCGCCGGGGTTTTGGTGGGCGCTCCCGCGCTCGCCGGGGCGGATTCCTCCCCGGCGGCCGCCTCCGCGCCGTTATCTTCATCCGAACCGGCGATGATGTCCCAGAACTTCGCCTGGAGCGCTTCCGCGGAGATCAAGCTGAACTCCTGGGACATTTCCCGGGCGATCCGCGCCAGGCTTTCGTTGCCCAGCAGCGCCAATACCAGGTGGCCGGAGCGCACTTTGGCGCTGCTGAAATTCAGCGAGGCCAGGGTCCAGGCGTCGCGAACCAGCTCGGGAATGCGCGGCGAGAACGCCGGGGTGCGGGCGTTGCCGGTTTTCAAACGATCCAGCCCGAGCGTGAGATGCTGCTGCAAGCGGGCCGGGTTCACTCCAAAGTGGCGAAAGATGCGCCCGGCGTCGGTATTGTGCGCTTCCAGCAATTTCAGGAACAGGTGTTCCAGGTCCACGTCGTAATGGGTGCGGGAAAGGCACAGCCCCGCGGCGTCTTCCAGGGCCTTCCGGCAGGTATCGTTCAGCTTCCCCAGTAATGATTTCAAATTAATGCTCACCATGATTTTCTCTCCCCAATAGCCGTAAGTTGTGTGAATTATAGAATGATGATCAAATTGTCAAATTGCTAAATTGTTATATGGTTAGTGGACAGGGCCAATCTGATAATTCACCAATCGAGCCATCCAACCATTTAACCATTTAATCCCCACTTAGCGGAAGCACCACGTCATCCAAATCCTGCGCCGGCGCGACGCTGCCGATCCAGGTATTCCAGCCTAACATGGAGGATTTTTGGCCGCGCTCCGCGAAGGCGCCCAGGGGCGCTTCTTCCGCCCGCAAAATGAGCTGCATTTCAACGTCGAATTCCGGCCCGGCCAACAGCCGGGTAAGCTGTTTCAAAGCGCCGTAAGCGCTTCCCACCGGCAGAAAGGCATAAAACCTGGCGTAGCTTACAGGGCCGATGCGGATTCTGAATTTGCTCTGCTGATCCCACACCCGGCTGCCCGCCACGGTATCCTGCCCTAAGCCGGCGCTCGCTTCCTCCACCCCCATTCGCGAGCAATTCGCTTCTTCCAGGCCGAGCCACTGCCCCACGAACTGAACGATTGAAATAGGCGCCTGGAAATAATCTGCTAACACGCTTTCGATGGCGCTTACGGAATGGGGTCGCCGGGCCAGCAGGCCGGTATAGAATAAGAGCACCCGGTCATCAACCTCCAGGCGGTTGTTCAGCCCCTCAGTGCCTAATCCCATTAAGGATAAGAGGTATTGCGGCAGCGCCCGGTTGTGATTGGCATGAAAACGGTGTTTCTGCCAGGCGCTGTAGAAAAAAGAGATCAAGCGATGGTTGAAGAGGTCGAGGAACTCCCCCAGCGCCAAATCCTTCACGCGCAGGCGCTCGATGAGCAATTCCGTATAATGCCGCGGCAGCACCCCGGCCAGCCCGGTAAGCCCCATAAATGCAACCGTCATTTCCGGGGGAGCTTCGCCATTCTCGGAGATTTCGTAAATGTCGCTGGGCGGATAGGTAAGCGAGGCGCGGGTGCGGAAGCGCACGGTCTCCTCGGAGGGATCGGCGTCTTTTCCCACCGGCTGCCGTTGCGGATAAATCCGCTCCAACAGGCGAACCGCCTGGAAAAATTCAAAACGGTAGCCTTCCGCAAACAGCGTTTCGCTTACAGAAGGATCTGTTCTCCTGCCCTGGCCGGCCATCGTTTAAGAAATCCTTTTTTTTGGACAACCCGTTGCCGGGTGGTAATTTCCAATTCACTGAAAGAATTAACCGAGACATAAAGCCCCAGGAATTTTTCCAATACCGCCGCTAACAAAAACACCCCGCTGCCGACAAATTTTTCTTCATCAAATTCCAGGTTAACCTTTATGCCCCGGGCAAACGCTCCCCCGTGTTCGCTGCCCACCCGCCGCACCACCCGGTCGCTGTGAATGGCGGTAATGCCGGAAATCTGCTGCTGGTTGACCGCGGAATCCTTGAAATCATACAGTTTTAGGATTTCCTGCAACGCTTTCCGGGCGTTCTCCCCGCCGCCGAGGGAGAGATAGTTTAGCGATAAATGAGAAATGAGCCGCCATTGCGCTGCCCCTTTCAATGGCGGGCGATACGTTGGCGTCGGTTTTTTAAGACAGCGAATCCGGGTAATGGGCGCCGCGCCCTCCAATTCAAAATCCCCCTGGGGATTGCCGAAGGGGAGCCGCGCCGGTAAATCCCGGTTGGTGCAGGTGACGTGCGCGGTAAGGGTTTCCGTGGCCGGAAGAGAAGGTTGAAATTTCAAATCTACCAGGGAAAGATACACCTCGGTTCCGGGGTCATCTTTTTCCATGGAAACCTGGCGGGTGGCGTACCAGAAGACCTCTTCCTCGCCGGTTTCCTCGTCATAGGCGTGCCGGTAAGAATAAAAGGGCTGATAGTGCACGATTTTATTGAGATAGGGAACCGTGCTGGCGACCCGGTCCACGGAATAAACTTCCATGGCCGGCATCCGCCGCAAATCCGGAATCAGGTGATATTCCGCGCGGGTGCGGTCGAGATTGATCGGCTCGGCGACCTTCTGAAACAGGTTTACGATGGGGGCGCATCCTAACAGGAAAGTGTCCTTCCCGATATTGTCTTTTTGGGGATGGGCTTGATCGAGAAATATCAGAATCTTCAGCTTATCGGTCTTGCCGAAACGCTTCGCCAGTTTCAAATGGCGGAGGTCCACAAAGAAAAATTTCTCCGGGAAGGTGAAATATTCTTGCAGCAGGCGGTAGCCCATGAATGAATGGTTGGGATAGGGCAGCAGCCCCTCTTCCTTGTCGAACCCCACCCCGCGGAGCGCGTCTTTCGGAAGCGCCACCGGCTCCGCGCCTTCCCCTTCATTTCCGTCGCGCAGCTCCACCCGCACCACGTTGTTGAACAGCAGCTCATACAGTTTATAAACCAGACCGCTTTCTCCATTCAGGTGGAAGCGCAATTCACCCAGGTCGAGATCGAAAAAGGTGCTGTCGCCCACGCATTGTAGCTCTATCTGGATCACCGCAGCGGCGTTGTTCGGCCAGACGGAGAGGCTATCCGGCCCTTTATGCTGCAAGGATTGCACCTTTACCGGCCAGAGCGTGACCGGGTAAGCGGTGCGAAACTGGCAGGGGGTTCCGTTAATGGGCCGGGAGTAGAGAGTGGTATGGCGTTTAATGGTGTATCCGCCGGTCAGCATCCCCTGGGCGGGGTCCGGGGTGAACAGCACGATCGACATAGAGGGAATGGGGGCCAGGTAGTGGGGATAGAGAATATTGAGCAGGGATTCGGTAACTTCCGGAAAATCATCATCAATTTTGCGGTGCACCCGCGCCGCTAAAAAGGCGAATCCCTGGAGCAGCCGCTCTACGTGGGGATCCTGGCTTTCGCTTTCTTCTAACAAGAGCCGGTTGGCAATTTTGGGATACTTGCGGGCGAAATCCTTCGCCATCTTGCGAATGTAGGTAAGCTCTCGCTGGTAATATGTCCACATTTCATCCTGCATTACCTAACTCCCTCTACCTTATACTGCCCGCTGGTTAGCTCCAATTGGGTATCAAAAACCACTCTTTCCGGGGCGGGATCTACCCGAAGCACCCCCACAATGGTAAATTGCAGGCTTTTCTCGAACTTATCGCCCCCCGGTTTTTCTTTGACCGACACCTGCACCTGTTGCAGCCGGGGTTCGAAGATTTTAATCGCATTTTCGATGATTTGAATTAATCTGCGCTGGTCCTGCTGGCTTTTACGGCTGAACGAGCTGATGTCCGGCAATCCGTACACGATTAACGATTTTTTGACTTCCGAAAACTCCCCGGGAATTTCATCGCCGAATCCCAGCCGGGTATTGAGCAGGTCTTCCAGGTCCTGGCGAATGGATTCCACCAGCATTTGCACGTCCCAGGAATCGTTGGGATTGGCTTCCCAGCCGGCTTCCGGGTTATCATCCAAAAGCCGGTCGAGCAAAGATGGGATAATGCTGAGTGCTTTGTTGCTTCTTAACATTACAGGGTCCTCCCTGCCCGCGGTTATATTTGGTCTGCTGCAAATGGCGATGAATATGGGTATAAGGCACAGGGAGCTTCCCCCTCTACCCTATACCTTAATTACTTTTACCTTTTACCTTGATTTTGACCGCCAGGGCGCCGCAATTCCCTGGCGCTCAAAACAGTTTGGTTTATCCGCCGGTATTGGTGTGCAAATTCCAGTGGGTAGAGACGTCGCCCTTGGGGGCGCCGGTCTTGTGATCGGTTTCGGTATAGGTCCAATCGATCTTTCCGTAGGTGAAAGTCACCTCTTCCAGGGGAAGATTATCGCCGCCCTTGGCGCTGCCTCCCGGCCGCACGCTGGAAATAATCACGTCGGTCATCTTATATTCCATGTATTTCTGCTTGTCCCCCCCTGCCCGGCAGAGCTCTACAACGATTTCCGGGATGTGAGTGCCATTGCAGCAATACAGATTGAGTTTGGGAGTGGCTTTGTCCAGGGTCTTGACGATGGAAAAGTCCTGGTGCTCGCATCTTTCGGCAGTGCGGGACCCCCCGCTGCTTACCGACCCGCTTCCCGGCTGGCTGACACCGTGGCTGAAGGAGAGGATTTCAATCCAATCCGCGTGCTTGTCATCGGTGCTCTCGCCGGGGATATCCTGGATTTTTATGAATGAATCGAACATGGTACTAACCTCCGTTTGTGATGGGTTTGAAATATGGGTTTAATCGACCGATCAATTTTGCAAAACTTACCATTCCGTTGGATCCTGCGGCAAGCCCTGGCAGGGAAAGCTTTGCAAACGGTCTCGCCAACTCACGTGGTCATTTAATTAGAGCCTGCCAACCTGCAATTTCTCTCAAATAATTTCACCCAAATCAATATTTTTATGGCATTAAGCGCCCTGCGCCGGGGGCGGCAGTTCCGCTACCAGCCGGAGAGAAACGGTCAGCTCTTCCAGTTGAAAGTGCGGTTTCAAGAACGCCACCGCTTTGTAAACCCCGGGCTTTCCGGCCACTTCCGCCACGTCGATGCGGGCTTCCCGCAGGGGCTTCTTCGCCTTGGCTTCCTGGGAAGCGTTGTCATCCAGCAGCACGTAGTTGGCGATCCAGCGGTTCAGGAAGTCCTGGCAATTCTGGCGGGTCATAAACTTGCCGATCTTGTCGCGCATCATCGCCTTCAGGTAGTGGGCGAAGCGGGAAACCGCCATGATATATTGCAACTGCGCTGACAACCGGGCATTGGCGTTGGCGGCGTCGGAATCGTATTTTTTGGGCTTGTTGGCGGACTGGGCGCCAAAGAACGCCGCGTAGTCGGTGCCCTTGCAGTGCACCAGGGATATGAAACCGAGATCCGATAACTCTTTTTCCCGCCGGTCGGTAATGGCGATTTCCGTGGGGCATTTCAGGGCGACTTCGCCTTCATCGGTGCGGAAGCTGTGGGTCGGCAATCCTTCCACCAGCCCGCCGCCTTCTACCCCGCGAATCGCCGCGCACCAGCTGTATTTGGCAAACGCATCGGTGAGGCGGGTGCCGAGCGCGTAAGCGGCGTTGCCCCAGAGATACTTCTGGTGATCCTTCCCGTCCACGTCCTCTTCGAAGTTGAAAGCTTCTACCGGAACGGTGTCCGACCCGTAAGGCTGCCGCAGGAGGATGTGGGGCATCACCAATCCCACGTAGCGGGAGTCTTCGGACTCCCGGAAGGAGCGCCATTTGATATACTTCGCTTCCTTGCGGTTATCGAAGATTTTGGCCAGGTCGCGGGGCTTGTCGAGGTCCGCGTAGCTTTCCAGGTTGAAAAGCTGCGAGTTCGCCGCGGAAATGAACGGCGCGTGGGCTGCCGCGGCCACGTTGGATATTTTCTCCAACAGGGACATGTCTTCCGGCTCCCCGCCAAATTCGTAGTCCCCGATAAACGCTCCGAAGGGGAACCCTCCGAAGATGCCGTACTCTTCTTCATAGACCTTCTTGAACAGGGCGCTCTGGTCGAATTCCACCGCTTTCTCCACGTCCTTGAGAAGCTCTTTTTTGGTGGCGTTGAGCACCCGGATTTTCAGCATTTCCCCGGTCTCACTCTGGTGCACCAGGTAGTGCAGGCCCCGCCAGGAGGCTTCCAGCTTCTGGAATTCCGGCGCGTGCATGATTTCGTTGAGCTGCCGGGAGATGAGCGCGTCGAGCTGGCCGATGCGGGCGTTGATCATCGCCTCGGTATCTTTGGAAACCACTTTGGCGTCTTTCATCACGTCGTTGACAAAACGCTCGATCAGATCCAGGGCGTATTTGCGCTGCTCTTCGTCGCGCGGGCGAATGCCCTCCTGCACGATTTTATCCAGCAGGCTGGCTTCCCCGGCCTGGGCTTCCGCCGCCGCCGCGGCTTTTATTTTTTCAGTTGTTTCTGCCATTTTGATTTCTCCTGATTTTGTATTGATTCTGCCGCGAAGGCTCTAAGACGCAAAGACGTCACCAAGAGCATGAAAACCCTTAGTGGAAATTTACGGGCTTAGCGGCCTGGGGGCGGAATAACTACGTTTGTTTTACTTAGTCCTTTTTATCGCCGGCAGGCTCTTCGCCTGCCGCGCCGGGGGCTTCCTCACCGGAGCCTTTGAACTGCTCTTGCAGGGATTTCAGGGTTTCAGTGTTTTGAACCACTTCCTGGAGCAGATCATTCAGCTTGTCGTTGCCGTCCATTTTTGCCAGCAAATCAGAGAGCTTGTCGCGGGTTTCCAGCAGCTTGCGCAATGGATCCACCTGCTTCACCACGTTTTCCGGGTGAAAATCGTCGAAGCTTCTGAAGCGCAATTCCACGGCCATTTTGGTGTCGTCATTGGTGAGCTTGTTCTCCACCATATAAGCAACCCGGGGCTTCATTCCCGCGAGCACGTCGTTGAAATTGTCGCGGTCGATTTCGATGAATTTGCGATCTTTCAACTTCGGAAGCGGCTCCTCCGGTTTCCCGGAAAGGTCGCTTAGCACCCCTACCACAAAGGGCAGTTCTTTCAGCTCGATGGCGTCGCCGATTTCCACGTCATAAGTGATGTGAACCCGCGGCGGGCGCACCCGGCCGAGTTTTTTCTGCAAACTGTCTTTAGCCATGTCGGTTCTCCTTGTTCTTTGGTGATGGTAGAATATTCTATAAAAACGTGTACGATCAGGTAGTCTTTGATCATTCTTTTGCCAGGAGGCGGAACTTCCCCGGTTGCGTTACGATCCCGGCTCATGAGGCTGTTGCAGATTGACTAAAAAGCGGCTCCAGTCTGTCATTCCCGCATGTTTTAAGCGGGAATCTATGACTTTGTGGCTATGGATTCCCGATAAAAGCATTCGGGAATGACAATCTGCAACAGCCTCCTCATCCGGGATCGTAACAAGTGCCCGACACAATGCTCGTCACGATGCTCTGCGTCGTGACGCCAGGGGGTAAGCTCTGCTTCTCGTTCTTCTTGACAAGTGTCAAAGACCACCTGATAAAACATATAAAAACGGTATATTAGAACTTATTTTCCCCCCAGCGCCAGGGCCTGCTCCACGTCTAACTGGCAGAGCTTGTCAAAGGCGCGTTTAATTTGTTCCTGGTCGTTTTGATTGCCGGAATTTCGATAACAGCGGTACACCGCTTTCCAAACCCGGACGTTCAATTCCTGGGATTCCCAATCCTCCAGCCGGTGCCTGTCGATCGTGGCGGTCAGTTCCTGCAGGAGGGGGCGGGCCAGCTCCGGTTTATTGGCCTCCACGCAAAAATCCGCAACGTGCAGTTTGGCGAGGAACCTTTCCCGCTCGCAGCGGGCCCCGGAAATACCCTGCCGCAGCAACGCCAATCCTTCGGAAAATTGGCCGGATTTCAATTTTGCCAGCGCCCGGTCAAACAAATCCGCTTCTTGCGCCGCGGCGATTTCGGTTTTTTCGCCCGCTTCCGCAGGAGCAGCCGCCGGCAAATGGTTGGCGGAAAAAATTTCCTTTTCCAGCCACTGGCGGGTTTCCGGGTTTGCCGCCGGGGTGCCGTCGCTCATCTCCATCTCCGGCAGCGATTGAAAATCCGCCAGGTAGCCATTCAATTCCAGGCGCAGGGCGGAGGCCGCCGGGGCATATTTCGCCCCTAATTTTTCCATTGCTTCCAGAACGTAGCGCTGCAAATCCAGCCAGCCGTTGCCCTCCGGCCCGGCCATGCTCTTTTCCGCCTCTTGCAACAGCTCCGGCCATTTTTTCTCATCATAAAGCTGTTTCAGCTTCCGGCGCACTTCGGAAGAGGGCGCGATCAGACCGGGGTTCGCCGGGGAGGATTTTTTCTCCCGGGCTTCTCCCCAGCGCACCGCTCGCAGGATCAAATAAGGAATGGGGCTGTACGGCTCGGCGCCGCGCAGAAATTCCGCGGCATTCAGCAAGCGTTCCAGGGCTTCGGCGCGGTCTCTCGGGAGGGGCGGCAAAGCGGGTTTTTGATCCGCCGCAGGCGTTTCTGCAGCAGCCCCGGGCTGGGGCGTTTGGCCGGCCCCCTGCGCGGCAGCGGGAGCGCTTGAAGATTGCGCCGGAGCGCCTCCCGCCGCAGGATCGTCAACCGGGGGCGGAACCGGCCGGGGTTGAGCCGGCGGGGTTGCCGCCGGGAGTTTCGCCGATGGTTCGGCAGGTTTAGGGAGCGGCGCGACTTTGGGTTTCTGCTTGAGAATTCTTTCTAAGTATTCGCTGCAATCATTCAAGGTGTTCTTGATGGCGGTCAAACCGGGGGCTTCTTCCCCGAATTTGTCGTCAACCACTTCTTCGAGCGCCAGAATTTCCTCCCGACAGGCGCCGAATTCTTCTAAAAGAGATTCGTAATAATCCCGCCCGGAAATGCTGATAGCCTGCTCGATGCTCTCGGCTAATTTCTTTTCATCATCCGCCAGGGAATCAATCGCTTTTTTATCTTCTTGCCTGGGGCTTTTTTTAAGCGCCTCGATGGATTTCGCTTTCTCCAGCTCCAGGAAATCATAATTGCGCCCGCCCGGGGTATCCGTTAGAAAGGTCTGTTTGATGAGAACGGGAAATTTCTGGTCGAACCATTCCAAAGGGCGAATTCGATAATCGAGGTCGCCGTCGTCGATTTCGGGATAAAGAGAATCCCAAAATTGCGCCAGTAATTCCCGGATCAACGCCGAACCTTCGCGCAGCCCGCCGACCCCGGCATCGGAGGCCAGCGCTTCCGTTAACCAGATGGCAATGTTCAAATCCTTGCTCTTTTTGGCGAGCGCTTCCGTGGTAATTTCGGCTACTTTCTGCCAATCGGCAGATTTTAACTCGCGCTGCCACTGCCCGCGGTTCAGGGTATCATCGGCGCTGCGGGCTTTTTCGATTTGATCGTAGGTTCCCTCGTAGCGCAGGTTTTCCCCCGCGGGATTATTGCCCGGTATGGGTTTCAGTAATTCATCTAACTTGAGAAACTCGTTGCGCGAAGCCATGAAATTCATCCGTTTTGAAAGGTAATCTCCCGGGTTTCCAACACCGCCTTTTCCATCTCTCCGGCGCGAAACATCCGCTGTCCCGCGGCCCCCACGAACTCATCATCATTCAGGGATTCCCACTCGGTCATGCGCCCCAATTTCACCAGCTCGTTAGAGTGCTTTTCCGAATGCACGTAACGGATGGGAATAAACCCCCCTGAAAACTGGCCGTCCCGCAATTCAACCCGGGCGGGAATCCACAACAAATCCCGAATTTTCCCGGGCGATTCGATCTGCACTCGCTTAAGCTGTTCAAACGGCAACCAGACGTAACGATCATAGATGAACATCTCCAGAAATGGCGCAATCAGGTCGTTGCATTCGGAAAAATCTTCAAAAGCATTTCCGTCGATTTTCCCTACTATTGGTAGAGGTCGCCGGGAGGCAAATTCTCTCAAAAGCGCCAAAACTTTCCCGGTTTCCCCGGCTGCGAATGCTTTCAGCGCTTCGATATAGGAATAAGTGTAGGCAGGGGGTTCCAACAAGAATTCCGGGTAGCGGTTTTCGAGGAGCACTTCCTGGCGGCGTCTCTCCGCAGAGAGAACATTGTGGTACGCCTGGGCGCCGGCTTCCGCGGAGGCGCTTTGCAAGGCCAGGATGTCCAATTGCTGCCCCGCCCGGGCGTAATCGCCTTCGAAGCAGAACAGGCAGAAGAGGAAGGAGCGCCTTCCGGGGTCCTCGGGGTGGTTTTTTACCTCTTGTTTTAGTTGTTTCAGGGCGTCGCTCAATCGCCCGGCATCGTAAAGCGCTTTGGCGCCGGATGGGTTCGCATTCATGGTTATTCCCCCGTTTAAAAGGATTTCAGGTGGTGGTTAAGTTTTGATTGACGAATTTGAATAAGAGAAAACAGAGGCAACAGAGTTTTTAGGTATCCTGGGTATCCATCCCTTCGGGGATGGCTTCGCCATGAGAATATCTCTGTTCTCTCCGTTCGCTCCTGTTCAAGCAACGACTAAATGATGATGTTTGGTTTCTTTCTGGTCATGCGTGGAGCCGGGGCAAACTACGGCCGGCTCACGCTGGTGTTATCAGTCAAAATGTAAACACTACCGGATTTCAGTGTGAATTCAAGGATTTATCGGCCACGCGGCGGCGGAGACGTTTTGCAACAACTCCCCCAGGGTCATCCGCGGAGAATCGATCATCTCTCTTAAAAAGGGCGCCATATTTTCCGGCTGCGCCTCGCCGTCGCGGTCCAGCACGCAAAGCTGATCATGGTCCAGACCGCTCCGGGTTAACAACAATAAAAAGGTTGCCGGGGGCTTCTGAAAAAAGAGCAGCAGCCCCGGCGGCGTTTCCCCGGACAACTCCGCGCTCCAAAAAAAAGCCGGTCTTTGCAGCGTGCTGCCCAGGAAACGGTTCGCCAGGTCCAACCAAAAAACGATTTCATAAGGCAGGTTCGCTTCCATGTAGCTGAGCGGGAATTTGAGCCCGATGGAAATCCGGGAAGGTTTCCGGTTGCGCAGCGGCAGGGTAATATTCACCAGGTTTTGAAAGACCAGGTACTTTCGCGCGTCTTCGATGGAACCCCAGAGATTGATCCAGAGATTTTCCAGGGTGGTATGGCTCAGAAATTCTTCATAATTCTCTAACTGGGAAGAACGTTGGAGATCGATCTGAAATTCCAGTTTTTTTAACTGGGGCAGCATTTCCTGAAATTCCCGGCCGTTTATCATCCGGTCCGAAACCCGGCTTAATTCCTGAAACACGGAGTCAAAAATTACCGGAACCAGGGACAACTGTTTTGTATCTATTTCCGCGCGCCCCGCGGTTACAAACACCACAAAGGGATAATTGCGGGCGCTTTCGTCCTGGCTGGGCATCAGAATGCCGGCCAGAAATCGATCGGAATTTTCCGGGCAGAAGGCGAAGCGCTGCACCGGCAGTTTTTTGAACGCCTCATCCCAATCGTTACGAAAATAGTTCCTGGCTACCAGGAGATTCTCCTGAAGCCATTTCTCGAATTCCAGCGCTTCCGGGGCGTTGGCGTTATGTTGCACGAAATCCCCAAACATGGATAGCTTTCCTAAAAATGAAGGGCGCAGTATCACCATAATTATTCGGCTGTTTTGGCGTTAAATGCGAATTAAGAATGCGAATTACCAGTTGAAAAAATATGGCCACCAAGACCCCAAGACGCTAAGTTTACACGAAGATATTTATTGGATATGCTTTTTGAAACCCTCTTTCTCTTTATGAAGCTTCGTGTTTTTGTGGCCTGCTGGCATAAAATGTTTCAACTCTTCATTGGCATATTAAGGGATCAAGCGGAGTTTTTCGGCGTGAATCCCGGTGTTGAGCAAATTTCCCAGGTTATCGACAAAAAAGCGGGTTTGGTTTTCGAGCAAGGGTTTCAGATCCGCGGGGAAGTTTTGCTCCTGCAAAACCGCAATCAGCCGGTTTTTCAATAATTCCTGGGTGGCGTGGTCCTTCAGCTCCGGCATTTCGGCTCCTAACAACGCCGCCGCTTTGGAATAATCCAGCCGGTCCCTCGATTGGCGGGATCTCCTAAGCAATTCCGGGTACAGGAACTGTTTGACAAATAGGCCGGCCTTTTGGTGATACAATAGCCGGGCCGGGATCAATACCTTTCTATTGCGATGCAATCCCCAGGTGAAGGAAGCCGGTTTATGGTGCAGGTACTCCAGCCGCCCGATTTGATCCTGCAGCTCATTCAACTGCCGGTAGTGCCAGGGGTCGATATGCTCCGTGATCTGCACTTTTCTGATCTTACCGATAGTGGACTCCAGGGAGCTCAAATTCTCTTTGCTTTGCAAATATGCCCGGGAGGTGCTAAAAACCAGCAGCAGCAACAGCAAGGTGCATCCCGCAATGCCGGCAATGTGCCGCGGGGCCAGGCGCTTGCGGTTTTTCTTTTCTACCAGTATCTGATCGGGAATGATAACCCTGGCGAATAAATCCTTGATGAAATAGCTCTTGCGCTCGTTCCGGGAAGATTCGGGACGATTGGATATCTCCTGGGAGAGATCGAATCGCTGGGAGATTTCCTGAATAACCGGGTCGATGGCCGGGCCGCCCTGGGTGCCGCTGGTAAAGTAAAAACCCCGGAAAACCGGGCTTACCTGGAACCGGTTCGGCTGAAAGAGCTTGTGGGTGAAGAACGCCAGTTTGTTCAACTGCGCGGCAAATACATGGGGGAAAACAAAGATATCGCGGTTGGCGGCTCCATTGGCTTCCTTCTCCAACCGGGTGAAACGGCGGTTCAGCAGAATCTCGTACAGGCTTTCCGCTTCTTTCATAAATATTTCGCTTAAATCCGCTTCCGGGGAATGCTCCTCGGGAAAGGTGGAACCCCAGATTTGCTCTCTTTTCTGGGGA
>WYBG01000424.1 GCA_011526015.1 Deltaproteobacteria bacterium
CACCCTGTCATGGATTCCCGCTTTCGCGGGAATGACAATTTACGTACTTTTCATGTCACTCCCGCGAAAGCGGGAGTCTATAAAATATCTCAGTTCCTGGGTGCGCATACAACTGTTTTCTAATCCTTAACAGGGTTACTTTTGCGCTACTGCAAAAAAAGGATTGTTGATTCCGTTCAGCCAGTTGACAACCCAAATTAAGGGCGATAAAGTCTTACTGGAAGTCGAAATTGTCGAAGATGTTCAACTCCAAGAAGGATACACCATTCTGGAGGAGTTGGTTGGATTCTGTGCTTCCTCTCGGACAGATGCTTCTATAAATCACGATGCAGTAATTTATGAATTGGGACCGAAGAAATGATTTTTCTGGAACTTATCGAACGTGCCGAAAAAACAGGCGTATTGACTCTAATCAGAATCGATGAAAAGCTATTCGAAGAAGCCAAATCTCTGTTTCGTACCTACGATTCCGCAGTCTTATCCTTTACAGATTGTACCAGCTTCGCGGTATGTCAAATGTTGAACCTCGATACAGCATTCGCCTTCGAGCAACATTTCCCGATGATGGGAATTTCTTTACTCTCCTGACTTTGCAGTTTGAACTACCCCCTTTTTCCGAACAAAAACGCATCATCGCCAAAGTTGAAAAATTGCTGAATTTGTGTAACGTCATTGAAGAGCAGTTAACCCGCGCCCGGCAGAAGAGTGAGCGGTTAAGGCCGGCGGTGGTGCAGGAGGTGGTTGGGGGTAAGTAAATGCCCAAAATTTAGCGCCCTTCAAGTCCCCACAAAAAATCTCTCCCCTTGCAAAATTCCCTTTCTTATCACTAAATTTTGCCACCAAATGAATACAAAAGTATCTTTATCATAGATTCGTATTCACCCGCAATGACAGGAACAAGCCTCTACCGATTATAGCCATGATGCAGTCCACCCCGGCCTCCCTGCCGGGGACGGCCGGGCCAGCCTCCGGTGTTGCGATTTGCGTGACATCAAATAATAAGATAAGCATAGATTACGGAGATAAAATATGGCTAAACATTTTTTAATGGCAGCCTTGTTGGCAGCCTTTTACGTCATCGGCTTTTTCTCATGTAAAAAGAATGCCACGGAAAGCGTTGTAAATTTACCGGAAGTGGTCACTGCGAATATAAGTGAAATAACCCTTACGGCGGCGCAATGCGGCGGTACTATCACATCCGACGGCGGGGCAGCCGTAACGGCCCGGGGAGTATGCTGGAGTACTCATCCGGCGCCTGTGATTTCGGATAATAAAACCAGCGATGGAACCGGTTCGGGCAGTTTTACGAGCCATATAACCGGATTGACACCCCATGGGCACTATTTTATCAAAGCCTATGCAACCAATAGCGCCGGAACAAGCTATGGAGATGCCAGAGCATTCACTTCCCTGGTTGCTTCGGGCACGGTTACGGATATCGACGGCAATATCTATCAAACCTTAACCATTGATAATCAAGAGTGGATGGTAGAGAACCTGAAAGTAACCCGTTACCGCAATGGCGACCCCATACCTAATGTTGCGGATAATGGCGCATGGACGAGTCTTAGCACCGGGGCTTCCTGTAATTACAATAATGATGCGAACAATGTAGCCGTCTATGGCTGTTTGTACAACTGGTACACGGTAAACGACAGCCGCCAGATTGCGCCGGCCGGCTGGCATGTAGCCACGGATGCGGAGTGGCAAACTTTGGTAGATTACTTAGGCGGCGACTCGCTTGCCGGCGGTAAAATGAAGACCATCGGCACAATTGAGGCAGGTAATGGCCTGTGGAAGCAACCCAATATTGGCGCAACCAACGAAAGCGGCTTTTCCGCGCTTCCGGGCGGTTACCGTGACGACCCTGTTGGCGCATTTCACAAGATGAGTTACGACGCCTGGTGGTGGACTTCGAGCGTCTTCAGTGCTTATACCGCCTGGGCTCGCGGCGTCGATTACGGCAGCTTAGCTGTAACCCGTACCAGCCTCGCCAGCAAGCGCTATGGCGGTAATGTGCGTTGCGTCCGGGATTGATGACCCGTAACGGTGAGGGCGAGATATTATACTCGTTAAGGTTTAAAAATTTGATTTTACCGCAGAGAACGCGGAGGCCGCAGAGTTTCTGTTTTTTATAAATTTAGTCTCTGCGATTTTTGCGCTCTCTGCGGTAAAAAAAAGCTGAAATTAACCCTTAACGAGTATAGTTTACCCTTGCTTTCCTACCCTTCCTGCAATCGCCGCTATTCCGCCAGGCGCTCCGCCCCCGCCAGCCAGTTATATACCACAAACGGCCATAAATTGCGCTTTTGATGATACCTGCCCGGCTTGCTCTCCCGGAGCCCTCCGGGGCGTGAAGTATATTACCTCAAATACCGCAACGCCGCATCATACCCCCGCGGCCTTCATCAGATACGGAAGTTTTTTCTCCGAAAAAAAACTTGTTTTTGGTTTTGCAAATCGCCCCGGAATGAATTATGTTTTCCCCTTCAATCCGCAATGAAAACGCGAGGAATCGCCTGCCTGGCAACGGCGATTTACTTCTCCATGCAGTCCTTTTTCATTGAAAGCAGTTTCCCGTTCTCTTTCAAATTATGCGCTTAATTCGGCAGGGTCTATCCCTCCATTGCATATCATGTTCTATTCCAACCCAAAGGAGTTTCTATGGCAAAATTTTTTCGATCGGTTTTATTCATCGTGCTGTTATCGGCGACGGCTTTTCCCCAGGATAAAATCGCCCCGCCGCTGATGGACGCCATCGACGAGGCGATCCGCACGAACGGCACGGTTCACGCGCTGGTAATGTTAGGCGACGCGGTCGATATTCAAACCCTGGATCGCCAGCTTTATCAGCAGAAAGTCAACGTGCAGGATCGCGCCTATATCGTGATTACCACTTTACAGCAAAAGGCGCTGGAAACCCAGGGCCCCCTGCTCTCTTACCTGGCCTCCCTGCCCTCCACCGAGGTGCTGAAGTACCAGAGTTTCTGGGTGGCCAATATGATCGCCGTGCAAGCCACCCCGGCGGTGATCATGGAGCTGAGCGCCCGCGCCGAGGTGGATTACCTGCAAATCGACGGCATTTTAGAACGGGATGAGCCGGTCAATTCCGCCCCGGCGGAAATGACGCCCAACGGCTCCGAGCCGGGCTTGCGGGCCATCAACGCCCACAAAATGTGGCAGGCCGGTTACACCGGCGCGGGAACCATTGTTATGGGCATCGACACCGGCGTCGATGGGAATCACCCCGCCCTCAATTACAAATGGCGGGGAACCCACGTACCCGCTTCCCAGGCCTGGTTCGATCCCAACACCGGCACCAATTTCCCCAATGACTGCGACGGGCACGGAACCCATACCATCGGCACCATGAACGGGCTGCAAACCAGCACCAGCGATACCGTCGGGGTGGCCCCGGGGGCGGAGTGGATCGCCGCCAAGACCCTCTGCGCCGGCACCCATACCTCCGCTTCCATCGCCGCGTTCCAGTGGGCCATGGACCCCGACGGCAACCCCGGCACCACCGATGATATGCCGGTGGGCATCGGCAATTCCTGGTACGATCCCAACATTCCTTCCGCCAGCCAGTGCAACCCGGCCCAGAACCCCTATATCAACGTGCTCACCGCCGTGGAAGCCGCCGGGATTGCGGTGGTATTTTCCGCCGGAAACAGCGGGCCGGGCGCTTCCACTATTACTTCTCCTAAAAATGTCAATATCGATGAAGTGCATTTCTGGGCTACCGGGGCAGTGGACGGCAATAATCCCGCTTACCCGATTGCCAGCTTTAGCAGCCGCGGGCCGGTGGTGGCGGCCTGTTCTACCGGGGTTCCTTCCCTGGACATCAAGCCGGAAGCCTCCGCGCCGGGCGTGAACGTGCGCTCCTCTTACGCCGGCGGGGGATATCAATTTTTAGACGGAACCTCCATGGCCTGCCCCCACGTGGTGGGCGCCCTGGCGCTCTTGAAGGAAGCCCATCCCAACAAGACCGGCCACGAGCTGAAAATGGCCCTCTACCAAACCGCGGTGGATTTGGGCGCCGCGGGCGAGGATAATACCTACGGGATGGGGATCATCGACGTGTGGGCGGCGCACGAATCCTTAGCGGATCCCAACGACCCCAATGACCCCGAAAACGTGACCGCTTACAGCGACTACACCACTCCTGCCTCGGTTCTGCTGAA
>WYBG01000425.1 GCA_011526015.1 Deltaproteobacteria bacterium
ATTATCCATTCCCGCGCCTACACCGCCCAGGAGATCGCCGCCAGCGCCCACATTCCCGGGAAAGAGCTGGCCAAGACCGTGATGGTCAAATTGGACGGTAAAATGGCCATGACGGTGCTGCCCGCCTCCTACAAGGTGGATTTCGAGCTTCTGAAAAAGGCCACCGGCTCGAAAACCGCAGAGCTTGCCACGGAAAAGGAATTCAAAAATATGTTTCCCGATTGCGAAGTGGGCGCCATGCCCCCCTTCGGCAATTTGTATGAGCTGCCGGTTTTCGCAGCCAACAGCCTGCGGGAAGATGAAGAGATCGCCTTCAACGCCGGCTCCCACACCGAATTGATGAAACTGTCATTTTCGGATTTCGAGCGCCTGAGCAAGCCGGTATTTCTTAAGTTTTCGCGTCACGCCTGAGGCGCGGGACGGGTAGTATTTACAACCCCGAATGAGTGGCCGCCTTTTCCGCAACATGATCCATCGGCGCGGGGAAAAGCTGCCCTCTCCCGCAAGGGGTGTAAAAAAATCTCTACAACCGGTATGCAAAACCGATCATCAAACGCAATTCGAAGCCGGGTTGATTGATCGCTGCATCTGCGTCATCATAAGTATAACCTTCCCGGGGATTTACGTCATCGCCGTCCGGCGAATAGGCGGTGTCGTGCCCTTGCATCTGGGCGCTGGCGTAATATTCGATTCCCCCGCCGACCAGCAGCGAGAGCCGGGGATTCATCACCAGGGACGATTCCATTCCCACTCCCCAACCCCACTGCGAGCTGGTGACATCAAAATCTTCATTCCCACCGATGTACTTGAAATTTCCCTTGAACCGGGCGTGGCGGGGGCCGAAGTAGAGTTTTGCCCCCGGGATGCTTTTGATTTTGAGGGGGTAGAACAGGTCGAACTGGTATATCCGGATGTTGCCATGTTTTTCCGGGGTGCCGTTGGTGGCGTCGTTGATGAAAATTTTTCTGGCCTCGGCGGCGTTTCCGGGATTCAGCCAGGTGTAGCCGATGCTCAGCCGGGCGGATAAGGGGATACTTTTGGTAAAGTTGTAAGCGCTGGCGTGTAGCTGAATGCTGGTTCCGCTGTAATAACCCAGGTTCATTCCCGCGGCAAATTCTCCCCCCGCCGCCTCCCCGAGAAGAAGAAATCCGATCATTCCGATTATAACAGCGCACTTTTTTACAAGCTCGAAGCTCATCTTACCTCCTGTAAGTTTTTTATGCTATCCTTTTCACAAAATTAAAGCAAGTAAAATGCCACATCGGAAAAGAAGCGCTTTACCCCTTCGGGGCTTTGTCACGGAATTTATTCTGCAAAGAGGGGAAACTTACACCATGTTCAAAATGAATTTTGTGGCAAAGCCACTCCTTCGGAGCACTCCTGTTGCGCCCGGGCGGCAGCGCGCCGGATAATGTAAAAAATCGGCACAGGGAATTTACTTCGGGGCAGTAAGGAGGCTCACCCCGCCAGCACCCGGGGAATTTCGCGATTGATCCGCGATACGATCTCGTAATTGATGGTTCCGCACATGCCCGCCAGTTGCTCGGCGCTGATCTCCTCCTCGCCCTGGCGGCCCAGCAGCACCGCTTCATCTTCCAATTGCGCATCCGGAATATCGGTTACATCGACCATCAGCAAATTCATGCACACCCGGCCCCGCACCGGGGCGTGTTTCCCGCGGATGAGCACGTAGCCCTGGTTGGAAAGCCCGCGGTCGTAACCGTCCGAATATCCCACCGGCAGCACCGCGATGCGGGAATTACGGGTAGTTTTGTAGGTACGCCCGTAGCCGATGGTATCCCCCGCTTTTAGATCTTTGAGTTGGGTGACGCGGGTTTTCCAGGCCAAAACCGGGCGGAGGATTTTCTCCACGTTATTGTCATATTTGATTTTGTAGGAGACCAGGGTTTCCCGGGAGGGCCACAAGCCGTACTGGCCGATGCCTAAGCGCACCATGTCGAGGTGGGTTTCCCGGAAGAGCAGGGCTGCGGCGGTGCAGGCGCTGTGCCGCTTGAGCGCCGGGAAACCGGCCTGCCGGATGGCCTCGCTCATCTCCTCGAACCGCTGAATCTGCCGAAAGGCGTAGTCGTGGCTGGTGGTATCTTCGATGTTGGCAAAGTGGGTGTAAACCCCTTCCAATTGCACCGCCGGGCTTTCCTGCAGGGCGCGCAGGAATCCGCCTAATTCTTCCCGGCCGATTCCCTGGCGGTGCGTGCCAGTCTCCAGTTTCAAGTGAACGCGGGCGGTTTTTTGCAGCCGGGCGGCCGCCTCCTGCAAGTGCAGGATGGTTTCCCGGTTGAAAATTACCAGGCGGAAATCTTCCGCTACTACGGTTTCCAGGAGTGGAAGCGGCGCCGGGCCCATGATCAGGATGTCCTGAGAAAATCCTGTTTTTCGTAGTTTGAGCGCCTCTTCCAGGGAGTGCACCGAAAAAGAATCCGCCCCGTGCTTCGCCGCCAATCCGGCGATGGCCTGCCAGCCGTGGCCGTAGGCGTTGGCTTTCACCACCACGGAAAGCTCCGGCCCCGGCCCGATGATTTTGCGAAAAAAATTCAAATTATGGGCGTAGGCCGATTCGGAAATCTCCACCCAGGTGGTGTAAAAGCGGGTTGAATCTATCATCGACGGACCCTCTCCTGCGTGTTGCGTAAAACGTAAAGCGTAAAGCGTAAAACGCAATATCTTTAAGGGTAAGCTTTTTACGCATTACGTATTACGCATTACGGAATACGGAATACGAAATACGAAATACGTAAAGTCAGCTAATCATTCTCAGTCAAACAATGTCCAGTCCACCCCGATGCGAAGGATGCGCAGGTATTCGAAGGTATCCTGAATGAAAAAGTAATCCTCCGAGACCAGGTTCTCCCAGATAAAAAACACCGTGGCGCCCCGGAAATGCGCCTGGATGCGGAAATCGCTGAGGTAGTAGGGGCCGGTCTCGAACTCTGTCAGCCGGTATTGCGATAGCAGCCGGTTGAATTGTATGATTTGAAAATATCCCACGTAGCGCCAGGTGAAAACCCCGTCTAATGTCAGCGCGTTCTTGAACATCGGAAAGGAAATTTTTACCAGGCTGACGTTGCTGATCTGCGGGGCAAACGCTTCTTTGTAATTGTGATTGTAACTGAAATCGTTTCGCAACTGTAAGCGCCAGAGATCCCATCCCGCCTGAACCCGCACCCCGCGGTTTTCAACGGTTCTCTTCTCCCAGCGCAGGCTGTCCTGCAGCACGAAGGGATAATCGCGGGTGCGAAACGCGAACGGCTCTCCCTGCACCCACAGGGAAGGGGTGAGGTTGATCTTCAGGAGCAGGCTGGCACCCTGGCGCCGGATAAAATGCTCCCCCGGGTACGCGGGAATGGAGTCATGGTTGAAACTGCGCCAGAGCAGGGGAATGGCCTGGGGAGCGGAAAACGCCGCCGCCGCGATTTTCAGGCGCTTGCCGGGGTTGGCTTCGATGGCCGCGGAGGCCGTTCCCCCATTTCCCGCCTCGCTGTTAGCGTAAGCGCCGCCTTCCGCCCGGAAGCTAAAACCGCTTTTCCGCCAGTGAAAAAAAGCCCCGGCGCTGCCGTCGCTTTCGCTGCGGCTGAACCAGAAGCGTTTCCCCTTATTGGTGAACCAGCGGCTGTTGAGGCGGATTCCGGCCGCAGCGGAAGAAAAATTGTGGAAGTAGGCGGCGTCGAGGTGCGCCAGTTTGGAGCGGTTTTCCCG
>WYBG01000426.1 GCA_011526015.1 Deltaproteobacteria bacterium
ACTGCGGAAGGGGAATCTTCAGCGCCGCCAGGCACTCCCGGATTCCCTTCATGGCCTGCACCGCGTAATAGTCGCCATCCCCTTGCTTGCGCGCGACCCGGTAGCGGAAGCGCTCCAGGGCTTTTTCGTACTCGCCGCGCTCCTGGTAGATCACCCCCAGGTAGAGATGGGCGTCCGGGTAATCGGATAGCTCGATGGCCTTGCGGAAATAGCGCTCCGCGTTATCGAAATCTTGCAGCTTAAAATAGGTTACCCCGAGGTTGTATTGGATGATCGCGCGGCCCGGTTGCAGGGAATCGGCCTTGAAAAACGCCCCCAGCGCCTCTTGAAATTGATAGGTCGTGGTGTAATAAGTCCCCGATAGAATCAACGCTTCCACGGAGGCGGGGTTGAAGGCCAGGGCGCGGTCGATCCGCTCCCGGATTTTCGCCGCCGGAACGCCCTTCACCGGCACGTGGGCGAGCAATCTTTCCACGTAGCGGGTTAAAGCGGAGGTGTTGAGTGGACAAACGTTCAGAATGCGCTCTAACAGCGCTTCTTCGGACTTAAAGGGCATCCCCTGGTAACGGGAGTTGTGCAGCAGGGTCCAGTTTTCCAGCACTTCGATGTCGAAGGGGTTTTCATAAAAAGCGATCTTCAAAAATTCTTCCGCGTCGCCGTACAACTCATCGATGATGAAGCTCTCCGCGACCATATTGCTGAGCATGAGATCGTCGATACCCGCCTCATAGTTTTCTTTGAATCGCTGCACCAGGTAAGCCCGCGCTTCTAACGCTATCGCCTTCCAGGGATGCGGTTCCGCTTCGGAAGAAGCTCCCGGGGGCGCTTGCAGCTTCATTTGCCGGGCCTGGCGAACCCGCAGGTAATAGTACCATTGCCGGATCTCTTCATTTTCCGGGTGGTCTTGAAGCGCCCGGCGGCAGCGCTCCAGCCCGGTTTCGTAGTCCCCGCGGTAGAAAGCGTCTTTTGCCAGCACTAAATTTTTATCCGGCAGGCCGGCCCGGTCCCCCCTTCCGGCAAGGGGAAAATCGCCGCGCAGCAGGGAGAGCAGCCGGGGGAGGGCTTGCCCGGGCGAATCGGGAGAGAAGGCGATTTCACCGAGCGGTTTGGCCTGCCCGCTGCGAAAATCGCGCTGCGAGAGGGAGAGAATATATTGCCCGTTCTGCCGCCGGATTTCCCCCATCGCCGCCTTTTCCAGCGGCAGTTTGCGGAAGATATCCTCACAGCGATCCAGGGGCGGTTGGGCGCAATCCACCCCGGCGAGGTAATTCCAGCGCTGGAGATAAAAATAATCATTAGCGGTGCGGAAGGGTTCGAGGTTCGCGGAGACTTCATCCCGGAAATAGTACGCCAGCCAGCGATCCGCTTCATCGTTGGCGTAAAAGAGGGTGGAATAGCGGGAGAGCAGGTGCGGCGGGGGGTCGGCGGCCCACAAAAACAGGTATCCCAGGGTGATAACGCCCCAGGCCGCGGCAAACCAGATTTTGAAATGCCGGGGGGTGAAGAGGGTATTTCTGCGGGAAATGGCGAACAGGGTGAAAAATACCGCCGTTACCACCAGCACATACAAACCGATCCCCCCGGGCACGTTCCCGGAGAGGAAATGATAGGCTTCTTTCATAGGTCGCGAATCCGTTCTATGGGCAATTCCCCGCGCAGCGCTTCGGTGACGGTGCGCAGGCCTTTTTTATGGCGCCCGCGCATGGAGGCGCACAGTTGGGTGGCTTCCACCACCACCCGCACCCCGGCCGGCTGCAGCGCCTGCACAATCGCGTCGGCGATTTGGGCGGTAAGCCGTTCTTGCAGTTGCAGCCGCCGCGCGCAGGTGTCCACGATGCGGGAAAAGTCCGAAAAACCGGCCATGCGGTTATTGCGGGGCAGATACCAGATGCTCACTTTACCGAAAAAGGGGAGCATGTGGTGCTCGCACACGGAGTAAAATTCGATGTCTTTGAGCGCGATCAGGCCGTCCCCGCCGAGGTCTTCCGCAAAACCGGCCTGCGGGGCGGGGTCTTTGCCGGTTCCTTCGAAAATTTCCTCGCACATCTTCGCCACCCGCGCCGGGGTATCTTGCAGCCCCGGGCGTCGGGGATCCTCGCCGATGCCTTCTAAGATCAGCCGCACCCCGCGCGCTATTTTTTTGTGATCCATAACCCGCCCGTTTGTGTTATCGGGAAATGAAGGGAATTTCTTTACCGCGACATGCCCTTCCCTGCCATGAATTCGGGGGAAGTTTAATATTTTTCCAGGCGGCATTCAAGCATTAACAAGAATTTGCCGGAAAAGAAAAAGGCTCCGCAAGAGGAGCCTTTTTCTGCCAAAAAGGTGGTAAAATCTTTCAAATGATCGTAAAGCCTGCGCTATTCTTTCTGGAGATAGCTCTAAATACCATAGACGTTTTAACTGCCCCTGCTCTCCCGACAATACGTTCGCATCCCTGCTCACCTGTCGGGATTAAACCTTCCGGGTTCAACTGCTCCTATTTCTCCTCCGGCTCTCCTTCCCGGCCGGTTTCAGGATTGCTGTTTTGAATTTTCGAGGCTGGTTTTCGCGCCCCGGAGGAGGCGCGGGGTTTCTTCGCCGCCGGTTTTCCCT
>WYBG01000427.1 GCA_011526015.1 Deltaproteobacteria bacterium
ATGGATTAATGGAGTGATGGAATATTGGCTTCACGGAGTGTTGAAAAGATGGGTCACCGATCCATCACCCCATTAACTCATTACCCGATTACTCCATTCATCCACCAATCCATCAATCCATTCATCCAACCATCCAACGCCCCGCGTTCCTTGCGCTCCATAATGGTTTTGACCGCGACGGCGCAAAAAATAAAGCTTTTTACGGGAAGATTCAAATATTTTTTGAAAGAAGTCGGGAAGGGGGTAAATCCGGGCGCTTTCCGGTAGATTGCGGTTTTTTCCACCGCACGGCAAGAAAAAAGAATTATTTTATAACAGGACTTTATCTTTTAAATTATTGCATGGATAGGGAATTGTGGAAAAATCACTGATGATTACACAGGAAATTATATCGAAAGGAGTAATTCTCTTATGGCGACCCAACGCTATTCCGTCACCCCTCATCCTATCGAAACCTTGCTCACCTGGGTTAAATCGGGCGAGATCGCCATTCCTGAAATTCAACGCCCCTTCGTATGGGATGCCGTGAAGGTACGCAACCTGCTCGATTCGCTGTATCGCGGCTATCCAATAGGCTATTTGATCGTCTGGCGAAACCCCACGGTCAAACTCAAAGATGGTAGCCTCTCGGCAGGTAAACGCATCCTGATTGACGGCCAACAGCGCATCACCGCGTTGATAGCGGCATTATTAGGGCGGGAAGTGCTGACCAAAAATTATGAAACTGTGCGCATCCGTATTGCCTTCCATCCACTGGAAAAGCGATTTGAAGTGTCCAACCCCGCCATTCAGAAGAACGCCCAGTGGATTGCGGATATTGTAGAACTATTCTCACCCGATGCTAAATTATTAAAACTGACCAAAGCCTATGCCAGTGCAAATCCAAATGTGGATGAAGACGCTATATTTAGCACACTGGAAAACCTGCGCAAAATTATCAACAATCATGTGGGGGTGATTGAACTTGCAGAAGACCTGGACATCGAAACCGTCACCGAAATTTTTATCCGCGTTAACTCTGCCGGCGCGGAACTCAGCCAGGCCGATTTTGCCATGTCGAAAATAGCTGCCAACGAAACATATGGCGGCAATCTGCTGCGCAAAGCCATTGATTATTTCTGCCACCTGGCAGTAGCACCGGAGTTTTACGGGCGCATTGAAAAGGGAGACCCGGAATTTGCCCGCTCCGAATTTTTCCCCAAAATGGCCTGGCTTAAAGATATGAACGATGATATTTATGACCCATCGTACACCGATATGCTGCGGGTCGCGTTCACCTCCGAATTCGGGCGCGGCAAATTGCAAGATTTGGTGGCGCTGCTTTCCGGACGTAATTTTGAAACCAAGCAGTACGAAGAGGCCATTGCCGAAGAATCTTTTTCGCGGCTCAAAAAGGGTATTATTACTTTCATGAATAAAACCCATCACGACCGCCTGGTAATGATTTTGCGTTCAGCAGGGTTTGTTGTTCGCCGGCTTATCGGGGGCCAAAACACCGTGAACTTCGCATATATTCTTTACCTGCGCGCCAAAGCAGAAGGGTTGCATTCTGATGACATCGAACATTTGGTACGCCGTTGGTTCGTAATGACTATGCTCACAACCCGTTATTCGGGTACGCCGGAATCGGAGTTTGACCAGGACATTCGCCAGATTGCTACCCACGGTGTAGCGGCATATGTAAACACCGTCATCAACGCCGAACTTTCCGAAAGTTTTTGGATCGCGCTCTTACCCCAGCAACTGGAGACGTCATCTATCACCAGCCCCTATTTCCTTGTCTATCAGGCAGCGCAGGTCAAATGTAAAGACAAAGGCTTTCTCTCGCGTGATATTACCGTCCATGATTTACTGCTCAATAGTTCGGATGTGCATCACCTTTTCCCTCGCAAATATCTCAAAGACCAAGGGCTTTCCCGCAGTCAGTACAACCAGATTGCCAACTATGCACTGGCGCAGAGCGAAATCAATATCGCCATTAGCGCAAAACCGCCAAAAGTCTATTTCAATGAGTTAATTGAGCAATGTCAGAATGGTAAAAAGCGATATGGCGGCATTACCAACCTGGAAGAACTAAAAGAGAATCTTCGCCAACACTGTATTCCCGAAGGGGTCTTCAATCACCTGGCAGATGACTATAACGCCTTTTTGAAAGAAAGAAGAAAACTGATGGCCGCTAAGATCAGAGATTATTACCAACTTTTGTGAAATATTCCCTTGTTTCGAGAGGGAGTTGGCGACTGCCCCCGGACCTCTTACACCCTACCGCCATCAGAACCCATCAAGGAGACCTCCATGCCCTCGTTAACCGAATTTTCTGCCTGGAAAGCCCTGAAAACCCACTACAAAGAAATGGAAAAACTGCACCTGCGCGACCTTTTCGCCGGCGATCCCTGGCGCTTCGATAAATTTTCCCTGCGCTTCGGGGATATTCTGTTCGATTACTCCAAAAACCGCGTTACCGGAAAAACCCTGGCGCTGCTGTTAGAATTGATGCGCCAGGTCGGCCTGGCGGAAAGAATCGCAGCAATGTTCCGGGGCGATAAGATCAATGTGACCGAAAACCGGGCGGCGCTGCACGCGGCCCTGCGCAACCGCTCCAACCGTCCCATCGTGGTGGACGGGCAAGACGTGACGCCGGAGGTCAACCGGGTGCTGGAGCAGATGCGCCGCTTCAGCGAGGCGGTGCGCTCCGGGAATTGGAAGGGTTATACCGGCAAAACCATCACCGACGTGGTGAACATCGGCATCGGGGGGTCGGATTTGGGGCCGAAAATGGTCACCCGGGCGCTCACCCCCTACGCCAAAGCGGATTTGCGGCTGCACTTCGTCTCCAACGTGGACGGCAGCGACGTCGCGGAAACGCTGAAAAAACTGCATCCCGAGACGGTGTTGTTCCTGGTCGCTTCCAAAACCTTCACTACCCAGGAGACCATGGCCAACGCCCGTTCCGCCCGGCAATGGTTCCTGAACGCCGCCGGGCAGGAAGCGGCGATTGCCCGCCATTTCGCGGCAATCTCCACCAACGAAAAAGCGGTACGGGACTATAGTGACGAGCGAAAGACAATACTTATCATGGGTTTGGCTTTTTAATCAAAAGAGGGTGACATTCACCCCATCATACTTCAAGTTGAACACACCACTCTTTTATCACACCGAATCGGCTAGCTTTTTAAGTCCAGACAAAACGTCAGATTTAAGGTGAAAGCGGATCACTTTGCGGCCATTATTTATCAGTGCCTGGCGATCTCCTAGCGCCTGGGCATTCTTCAGCACTCCAAATGTGATAGATGAGACACTGCTACCAGCTCGGTCGGGAATCGGCGCATCTTCCGGAGCGTCAGCCGTGATTTGAATGAACAAGCCGTTCCCAGCATCACCCTTGTGCAACTGGCCTGTGGAGTGCAGGAAGCGGGGTCCATAACCGACCGTCGTTGCCATTCTCAGCTTCCTCTGAATACGTGTTTGCAATTTCTGTAATGCGAGGTCAGTCTCAGGTGAAGGAGTCAGATAGGCATGAATTGCCACGTAACTACGACCAGATACTCCGTTTTTCCCCGGGTTGGACAGGGAAAGAAATTTTTGGAACGCCTCAGCAAGGCTTTCTGACTCAAAATCGCTGTATACAGTGACGCCTTCCATTTGCAAAACTGGTTCCGGTTCCGGCAATTTCCCCAGATTATGGTAGGCTTCCACCATTCTATGCGCCTGGATTTTGGCAGACTCCACGTCTGGCTGATCAAAGGGATTGATATTGAGAATCGCCCCGGCGATCGCAGTAGCCATCTCCCAGCGGAAAAATTCTCCACCAAAATCATATAAATCTTTCAAATCGAACCGTACCAAAGGGTGTCCCGCCGAAGTCAACGCTGCTAATTTTTCATCATAAGTTGCATCACCTTCCAGGCGTAAATATATAAACAGACGGTCATTGGCGTAATCTTCTGGTGCTCCGAGCGGTTCTTTATCAACCGGGAGAATGCCCGTTTCTTCTTTGCCGGTACTCTCCGCTATCAGTTGCTCTACCCAAGCATTAAAAGATTCAATCGATGGAGAGGCAATCAGAGTAACTTTATCCCGACCGTTGAGAGCCATGTTACCCAAAATTACCCCTAACAAAGCGGATGTATTATTTCCTTGAACAGGACAATTGCATCCTTCTGAATTACAAACCATGGCTGTTGCTCTTTCCAAAAGTAAATTCAAATTTATTCCTATTAGCGCAGCTGGCACCAAACCAAAGTAGGAGAATACAGAGTACCGTCCGCCGATGTTCGGATTGTTAAGAAAAATTTTTCGAAATTTAAGTACTTTTGCAGTAGCCTCTAATCCACTCCCTTTATCGGTGATGGCCACAAAATTGTCTCCAACCCTGTCTAAACCTATTAGATTGGCAGTTCTATTGTAAAAATATTTCATTAACGAGAATGTTTCAATGGTGCCACCTGATTTAGTAGATACAATGAAAAGGGTTTTTGATAGATCAAGCATTCGTTCCTTCTCTAATATTGCTCCCGGGTCGGTAGAGTCCAACACAGTTAACTCCAAATATCCCTTTACAACACCGAATGTGAAACGAAATACTTCTGGTGCTAAACTGGAACCGCCCATACCCAACAATAAAGCATTAGTAAAACCAGCATTCCGAATTTCATCTACAAACAATGAAATATCGTTAACGACCTCTCCCATCATTTCTGGACTCTTTAACCAGTCTAAACGATTAACGATTTCAACCGGACTTTCCTTCCATACGGTATAGTCATACTGCCATATACGTTTAACAATATTTTTGTTCTTTAATTCCTCCAATGAAGCATCAATTGAAGACTGGTATGGGCCGAGATTTACGAAATGCCTTTTTCTACCCTCGCTGATATGACGACACTTTTCCTCAATAGCTTCGGCTAAAGATTTAAAAGATTTGTTTAATGCATTAGTAGCATTACTTTTAAGTTTCTGGGTTATTATGCTTAAATCAATTCCCACAAAACTTAATAATTCTAATTGGACTCTAGCATTGGCAAGATTCGATAAAGTTGTACCAACAATTCCATGGTTTAAAAAGCTGTATAATGTATGTATATGTAAGGAATTGATAGTGTTCGGTTCAATTAGTTCATCTACATAAGAAGAATTAGGGTCCTGAGGATTTCTATGGGATGTATCTGACCACAAAAGGCGTTGAACCTGAGCACCTTTTTTAACTAAGTTTTCCCAAACATGGCCGCTAAAAATATTTTGAGACTCTTCATAAACCATTTTCGCGTTAGCAATCGCAATCTTTCCTTGCAATTCCTTTCTACCAGCATTCTCCAGTTTTTCATTAACCGCCAAATCTAATTGACCTATATGAAAAGAGGCAACAGAGGCTACTCGATCGATTTTATGACCACTCTTTACTAAAGGTCCATTTGAATCAAGTTTATATAGTCCCTCAATATAGGCTTTCGTTACTGCTTTATACGTATCAATATCGAAAATAAAAATCGCGTTAACATTGATACCCGAACCTATTAACGCTTTGATTGCTGGTATTCCTGCTTTAGTTGCAGGGATTTTAATCATTACATTCGGTTGATTAACGGCAATATAAAGGCGCTTGGCCTCGGTAATAATTCTTTCTGTATCATCCGCAACAATTGAATTCACATCCAAACAGACATATCCATCTTTGCCCAGGGAAGTGTTGTATATAGGTCTCAGTTCCTCCGAAACCATTTTAACATCCATAATAACGAGTTGCTCATAAATGGTTTGATAAGATTTACCGGCTTTCATTAAAATTTTTATATCTTCATCATAGTCACAACTCCCCATAATTGTTTTTTTTAGGGTCAATGGGTTCATTAATACGCCGACTATACCTTCGCCAATCAAAGCTTTTAACTCACCCGAGGTTATGAGAGAACGCCGGATACCATCAAGCCAGATAGAGTGTCCTAATTTGGCGAGTTCTTTCAGCTTTGACATGGGTTTCTCCTTTTAAGTATTTAAAAAACTTGATCTAAATTGAAACTCTAAGCTAGTCATTAGTTTTGCGATTTTTACGCCAACGGCGTTACACATCACAGCCCAGGGTTCTCCCGGCTTTCGGGGAGAACCCTGGGTATAAAAACACACCTAAACCGATAAAACCCTGAAAGGGTTTCACAATAGCGTGGTTGTTAA
>WYBG01000428.1 GCA_011526015.1 Deltaproteobacteria bacterium
GTATGCGCACCCAGGAACTGAGATATTTTATAGACTCCCGCTTTCGCGGGAGTGACATGAAAAGTACGTAAATTGTCATTCCCGCGAAAGCGGGAATCCATGACAGGGTGACTTTTGCGCCATTGCCAATTTTCCATTTTACCATTCCAATTCCTCAGAACAATCTTCGAGTGGGATATCCAGCCCTTCCCGAATCGATTCTCTCATTCCGGGAATGGAAAGAAGATATAATGTCTCTTGAATGGATCTCCAATCGTCCTCGGAAATAAGTATGACTGTCGTTCTTTTCCCGGTAATTTGAATCGGTTCATGGGACATGGAGGTTTCGTCAAGCAGTTTATAAAAATTATCTCGCGCTTTTGTGGCAGTTATCGTTTTCATTTTCAGAACTCATGTTTTTATTCCATCGTACGTAATTACGCACGAGTAGCCAAGGGAAAATATTCAGATTTTCTTCCAATATCTCTTTAAATTAACCCAAACCAATTTTCAAAAAAATTCGCCCCGCTTCGCCCTTCGATGAACTCAGGCTTCGTCGTGAGCTCAGCCGAACGGGTGCGCGGGGAATCTGCAAAAAACAAAAACAAATAATCAAAAAGACAAATAATCAAATAATTCAAATAACCAAATGATCAAGATGATTGTCCGGAACGAACTCCACGCACACAGAAGTTGGTGAACCCGAGGGCGTTGAGGCTGCAATTACCGAGGTTGAAAACGACGACCCAGGCAACCGAGGCGCTGCTTTTGTCGGCGCACCAAATCCACCACTGCTCTTGATCAAACACCGGGTCAATGTACAATCCTGCTCCCCTTTTCTCCCTTTCCATCAGAGACATCGCTTCTTCTAATGTGGGTAAACGCCAGTCATTAAAACCCGCAAATTTATCCCGGTTTAATTTGTCAATATATTCTTTTGCCTTATCATATTTTATATCTTTAGGTGTTCCCGCTTGCTGCCACATTAAACCGGTGGCATAATCCAGTACCACTTCTCCACCGGAAATCGTTTGCGGTTGGTATATATGAATACAGCCTTTGCCTTCTTTATTATTATAGGAATCAAAAAAATCCCGTTGCTTCAGCATTTTTATCACGGTATCCCTCTCCAGTGTTGCCTCCTCCGTGCGCAAAGAATAAAGCGGCTGAAGATTCAAACTCTCCAGTTCTCCCAATGCCGCTAAGTTCCGCCCGGCCTCCGCGCGCTCCGGGAAAGGCAGGCTGCCGGAGAGCAGGTGAACCAGGGAGCGGCGCAGGCGGTGGAGATAAACGCTGCCCCCGTTAGGTATGTAAGTGTCTTGTTTGATCTTATTGACGCCTAACAACACAGCAATGTTGGAAGACCAGAGATGCCTGCGTTCCTCTACAACATCTTTGGCTTTGGCGGCGCCACAGGCTAAACATGCCAGGGTCAACAAATTCCGTTCATTCTTGCGGTTGTATAGCAACTCCTCAAAACCGAGTTGTACTGCGGTTGACCAATAGTCGCCTTCTTCCGCCAGCTTCAATATCTCCCCATACATATCCAGATGCGATACAAGATAACAACCGGCAAGGTATTCCTGAAATGTCCGGTGGGCAAATGCATACGAAACCGGTTTGTCAAGGTCTCCGCCCCGGCCAATGAGCAATCCCGACTTCTGGTCCATATAATCCAGAAATTCTTTGGCAAGACCAATATCATTCAGGTAGTTTTCGCCCTCCAATAACTCCCGCGCACGCAGCCGGCTCAGATCGCCTGCTTCCCCTTTCTTCCGGTCTGTTGAGTGGGCGGTATAAGCTAACAGTTCCAATGCCGGGTCCAGCCGCTTATTGTCTTTCAAAAATGCGCTTAACGCTTCGGATGGCGCCAGTGTGTCAGTTTTATACTTTCGCCAGCGCCGCACCAGAACCTCCACGGCCATTTTGTAGAGTTCTACCCGTTTATCCGGCAAACCGATGTCGCGTTGGTGAATGATCGCCATGGTGGTCAGCAGCATGGGATTAGGAGATATTTCTTTTAGCTGCTCAGAAAACGCCGCTTTTTCTAACTGATCAATTTTTTCTTTGCGCTTTTCCGGGGTCAGTTTTACATCTTTCAGAGAATTATACCACGCGGCCACAAAGGTTTTAATTTTTTTTGCATCCAATTTGGCGATGGTGAATTCCTGAAATCCGGGCAGTTTATGCTTTTCCTGATCTTTTCCCTCGTTCTCGCTAATGTAGGAGCGAATACGACAGGTAACAATAATCCGCCGCGGGGTATATTTTCCAATGATAGCCCCAACGGTTTGGCGAATCAGCCCGCGCTGATCGAAAGGCACTTCATCCAGACCATCCAGCACCAACAGGCAGTTGCCGCTGCGAACTTCCTTACAGAGAGTGTCAGTAAACTCCTCTGCTTCCAGACGGCGTAATTCTGCCTTGATTTGCAGATGCAGGGTGGCAGCCAATTGGCTGTTTTGTTGATCCCCGGAAAGGCCTTTTAGGTTAAGCGCTGCAACTTTGGGCGCCAGATCCCGCAGTTGAATAAATACCGGTAAAATTCCACTTTCGAATGCGGGTGGATAATCGCCCAGGGCCAGACGTGCGCACAGCTGCCGCACAAAGCTGGTTTTCCCGGCCCCCGGATCTCCCAACAATACCAGATTTTTATGCTCGCTTGCCGCTTCCATTACTTTTAACGGGCGGGTCTTTTTCTTATCCATTTGTTTGAGCGCATCCGGCTTTTCAATGCGATTGCCCTTTTCATCAATCACGATTGGTGTGGTTGTATCCAGAACAATGTAAACATCATCCAGGGTTACGGCGGTATCTTGAGTTGCTTCATCGCTGACAGCCGATAGCGGCAAGATCAGGCATTCTTTGGCCAGGCCTTCAAGGTAATCTCGTTTTGCCTGATCCAGCTGCTTTTTCTCCCGCCTTTCCTCAGTGACATCAACTATAGGAATGGGCGTTTTCGGCGCTTCCAATTGAACAGATACTGTAATCGCCGGTATTTCAAACCGGATGGTTTGTTGATCGGCTGTACTTTGAGCGGTTAAAATACCTTGACCGAGTTTCAAAGTTCCCCGGTCGATGCTTTCTAAGTATCTTACCATTTCTCTCATTGCCGTGAGCATCTCCTTCTGCAAGCCACTCTGCTCGCGCAATTCCCGCACCTGGATAATCTCCACCAATTCCGGCTCTTCTATCGCGGCTTCGATGAACGCCGCTTCAAAAAGGTCGATGGCGCGTTCAAAATCGAAACCCGGCACGCTGCCCTCCTCCCCGGCATGATCCTGGAATATCGCCCATAGCTCTTCGCGGTTTGCCGGGTTTCCCCGCAGCAATGCTTTCAATTCCTGCACGGTATGGTCGTCAGCAAAAAACGCCTCCAAAGCCTTCTTTAAGCGCTTTTTCTCTTTGTCTTCCAGAGCAGTTGCGCCGGTCAGAAGGGCTACCAATGCGCCGTGAACACAGCGTTCGACCGCGCGTTCCTTTTCCGGGGTTTTGAATTTCCGGCTTAGCGCTTTGCCGGATTTCTCGATCAAGTTAGCCGCTAATTGCGCGTAAATGGCTGCTGCAATGCCCATCAATTCCATGCTTCCGCCTCTGTATTATTGAAAATTGGTAACATTTTAGCCCTTTGAAAAACTCGCTCAAAATGTCATTCCCGCGAAAGCGGGAATCCAGAAAAGTGGCTTAGAATATGGATTCCCACTTTCGTGGGAATGACAGACGAGAGGATGAACTGCCA
>WYBG01000429.1 GCA_011526015.1 Deltaproteobacteria bacterium
GCGCCGCCATCGAAACCGCGCTGAAGCAGGCGCGAAAGAATGAGATCATCCTGATTGCCGGAAAGGGGCACGAGACCTACCAGGAATTTGCCGGTAAAAAAGTCCACTTCGACGACCATGAGGTGGTAGAACAGTTTCTGGCAGGGGAGGCTTAGAGTGTTATGATGTTTCCCGGGGGATGGTTTGCCCCGTAGTTGGGGCTTTGCCACAGATGTTCAAATGGCTATAAAAGAGGTTCAATCTTTAATTACGGATTGAGACGTAGGCAGGGAATCATGAGAATCCATATTTGCTTAAGTTTTTTGGGCGTTTTGAGCCAGTTACTCATGGCGCAAATAACTTATGAGCCGAAGCGCTTCGATGAATTTCGCATGCAGCCGGAGGTATGGCATTTTGTTAAGCCGGTGGAAGGGCAAGTGGATGGAAAGGGCGATTTAAGCCTCTCTATTCCGGTTCTGACCGTCCCCGGCACGAATGGGATGAATTTTGAGGTCGTTTTTTCCTACAAGGCGGGAATTCTGTATCACCAGACCGCCAGTTGGATCGGGTTAGGGTGGAACTTTGATCCCGGCAGCATTACCCGGGACGCGCAAGGCAATTTACAGGTTGGCGGAACGAATTTTGGCCCGGATTATGAGAACTTTTCCACCCGGCAATATATGCCGGATGTCTATTATGTCACCTTGCCGGGCCGGGGTACCGTGCCGATGGGAAGAAGCACTATTTCCAATTTTAATTCCTACCCGCCCGGGCCCAACGGATATCTTCACCCGGATAATGGGCAATACGGTTTTTATATAGAAGATTACCGACCTTATAAAGTGGAATACGAGCTTTCGGCGCCAGGGGAAGAGATCTGGTGGCCTGAACAACCCACTATTACAATAAAGAGCGGCGAGCGCGACATCAAAAAATTCATTATTACCACGGAAGATGGCGTCAAATATATCTTTGGCTTGCCCTCTTTAGCTCTTCATAAAGACTATCTTGGTTCCGGTATTCCACCTCACTACTATGCCTACCCCAATGCCTGGCGGCTGTTAGCGATAGTCGGGCGCGACTACGCAGGGGATATAGATTTGTTGCTGCAGGATGCCAGCGTTCCTCCCGAAGCCAGCGGCTTAGATTTGTATGTCGATTGGATTAAATTCGAATACGGCCATGGTTCCGAACTCTTTTCCGGGCGGTATATCAATTCCCACCTGGTGCAAAATACTTACTTAAAGAAGATCACCACACCCACCCATTACGCGATCTTTGACACCGGGCTTCGCGCAGATATTGATTTGCAAAATTATCCCAATGGACAGGGTGGCACTGACAATATCACCCAACATTATAAAAAGCTAACGGAGATCGTTCTCTATACCAAAAACGGAACCGTAGTAAAGAAGGTAGAATTAGCCCATGATTATTATCTTGCATATAATAATACTATTGGAACTCCGGCTGGAAAGCTGACTTTAAAGCAGATAAAATTTAAATCCCATGATAACCAGCCATTGCCCGGCTATGATTTTGAGTATATGGATGGCCTGGATAACCCGGTCTGGGATATCAATACGAATAGCTGGTACTATGACGGGTGGGGGTATTATAATGATAAACTCCAACCAAGAGTAGGGATTGATACCAACCCGGATGACGCCGAAGCCTGGAGCCTGAAAAAAATTACTTATCCTACCGGAGCGACCGAAGAGTACGAGTATGAAAATGATTTTATCAATGACGATCTGATAACCTACTATATTTCAGAGGACCAGGGAGGACAGGGAACATGGCAACCAGCGACTTTTGATTTTACTCAAAACTTCGGATTAACCACCTGCCGGCGGCAGGGAGGGATTCGGGTCATGAAAATTACCCGCCGGGATGGAATGGGCAATAGCCTGGAGGTCAACTTTTCTTATGGAAACGGCCACACTCCCTCTATCCCTCCCAAATTAGTGCCCTGGTTTATCATCCCCGATATGCCTATCATTCATATCAATGAATACCAGGTGGTGAATCGCGGAAACCAGGATGTGGTGTACGAATGGGTGAAGAGAACCTACCCGGATCAATCCCAAAGGATAGACTACTATGCGACAGAATCCTACTGGCGGCAAAAGACATTAGTCTCCAGCTATGGCACTTCCCCGCTCTGGCTTTTCCACGGCAATAACCACAATTTCTTCTGGGGATTGTTGAGCAAAACGGAGATGATTCGCGGCGATTTCAAGGAAATCATTGAGTACCAGTATAGCTCTCTGTATCGCAATGCCGGCATTATGTTTCCTGCTACTTCCCCTTATGGGGAAACTTTTGAGATTTGGCAATACTCTCACCTGGTGAATCATGAAATCCAGACTTCCGAAAGGATCAGCCAGCCGCCCCATAAACAGGTAACCACTATTGACCGAACCTTTACCCAATTCACCCGGCAGCTCAAAACCACCACCACAACCACCAGCGACCGGGAAACCAAAGAAGAAATTACTTACGCGCACGAAATTTCCGATTACGGCGGAACTACCTGGAATCCCACGGCGCTACAGGGAATGCGGTCCCAAAATATTTTGACCCCGGTTTCCCAGAGAGCGCTTTATTTTAAAAATCTTTTACAACCAGGCGCTCAGTTCATCGTACAGACTTCCACGATCAGTACCTATCAAGAGGCGCCGAAATGGCCGCCGATCATACCCGAATCACCCGCCGACGTCTGGAAAATTCACCGGCGCTATGCCCTGAACACTGCTGAGCAGTTGACGGTTCCTCCGTTTTTCAACAACTGGTCCGGAGGCAACACGCCGGATAGCCGCTGGCAGTTGAAATTTGACATCACCGCTTATAAATACGGCGAAGTGATTGAGGTAAAAGACGGAAATAGCTACCTGTTAGAGATTTTTTATGGTGACAACGCCAACAACCTGGTAAATAACGATAACCCCAACGACTTTGCCCATGCTTATATTACCGGCATCCACCTGAACAACTTCCTTACCAGGGAATTTGACTACGATACCCGCTTTCTGCAGGTGAACGCCATTAAAGACGAAGCCGGAAATACCCAATCCTTTATTTATGATAACTTTGGTCGATTGCAATCCCACAAGGATGCAAACAATGCCACCCTTGCCGAATATGCCTACTATTTCTCCCGGCTGCCCGGCGGGGCGTTTGATCCGGCTAATCCCAACTCTATCAAAACCACCCTGCATTACAGCGCCTCCCCGGTGGTCAATACAGATACTTATGAATACTACGACGGCCGGGCGCAGAAAATCCAGACCCTTACCCGGGCGACCGATGAGAGCAACGATTACTACGGCGCCTTAGACCTGGATCTTACCGGCAGAATCGAGAAGGAATACAAAACCTACCGGAAGCCCTATAACCCCGGCAATCCTCCTCCTCCCCAATACGATCCAAACTTTGCCAGCATTCAGGGAGACAAATTTACCGAATACCACTACAATTCCCTGCTGGATGAAGAGCTGACCCGGGTCGATTTTCCCGGCCCCCAAAGTGATGAAAACTCCACCCGGCATCATTATCGCTTTGTATCTGCCGACCAGGAGCTGCCCCAGCTTTACGCTAACAGCGGAATTACCTGGAAACGCCAGGCGGTGATCGACGAAAACGGCAATGAGACTGCGGTGTTCACGGATGAATCCGGCAATAAAATTCTGGAACGCAGGTATGAAGGCTGTTCATTCGATACTGTATCCGTAAGGGCTTACTGTAATGGGTTGGAGGAGGACTGTACTCATTTGGATCAAAAAACCTTCCAGATTGAATATGCGCAAACGATAAACTGGAATTGCCATATTGATTTTAATCCCAATTATAATAGCAGCGCCAATTTTAAGATTTACAAATCCGGGCAAGTCCAAAACCCGATTGTGCTTATCGAAGAGCAAGGATATTTCTCTGGTAAGGAAACCTTGCAGCCCGGCAGCTATGTGATAGAGGGGTATGCTGAGTGGCAGGATAGCCATCATGGCGCAGGGGCCGTGGGGGAAGGCTCGGTTATTTTCGAATCATCGACTAAGCCTGCACTTTTGACAACCACCCACTTCGATTACGACGGAGCCGGCAACCTCATCACCGTTCGCCCGCCTAACTATTTTACGCCCCCGCCCGGCTCCCAGACCAGCGACTGGGTCATCACCAATCAGTATAATACCCTGGGCCAATTAACGCAGAAAACCTCTCCCGACGCCGGAACGGCGCGCTATAAATATGACCCCAACGGCAACCTGCGCTTCAGCCAGGATGCCCGCCAGGCCATCTTTGGCAAGGTCAGCTTTATGCAGTATGATTTTAATAACCGCCCGGTTTTGAGCGGCGAAGCAGCGGCGGATTTCAACACCCTGGACCCGGCTGCCGCGCCCTACGCTTTTGAGAATACCAGCGCCAACTGGATTACCGTCAACCAGTATGACAGTTACCCTGCTAATATTTACAAATTCCCCTGGAGCGAATTACCGGCTGGCGATTATCCCCCCTCCTCAGCGTTGGCCAATATCAAAGGCCGGCTGCTCGCCACTGCCCACAAATCCAACGGGACCTGGCAGGTTACCCTCTACAGCTATGACAAGAACGGGCGGGTGATAAACAAGTACATCCTCACCACCGGCCTGGCCAAAACCACCTTAGCCTACAGCTACAACCTGCAGGGTCTGCCGCTGCAAACCCAGGCGCAGACCGGCTCTAACGCCTTCTACCATTTCAATGTTTACAACCGCCTGGGGCAGTTAACAGAAGTAAAAACCTCCCAGGGCAGCAGCCAGCCCTCCCTGCGCGACCTGCGCTACAGCTACAACCCCACCGGTACGGTGGCGGAGCAAAAGGTTGTGGAATACAGCGCCAACAATTACCGCCTCACCCTGCCCTTCAGCTACCACGTCCGCGACTGGCTGATTGCCATCGGCGACGTTGCCGGGGCCAACCAGAAATTTGCCGCCCTCTATACCCACCTGCCCAACGGCAACATCCAAAAGGCGGAGTTTTTGAACAGCGCCCTTGCCAGCGAAAAACGCTACCGCTATGAATACAGCTACGATCCCCTTTCCCGGCTGTTAGGAGCGGATTACGCTTACTACAGCGGCAACTGGGTTTCCAGCAACAAATACGACCTCTCCGGTTTAGGCTACGACGCCAACGGCAACATTCTTAGCTTAATGCGGAGAAAGGAGAATGGCGACTTCATCGACCACCTGGGTTACAGCTATAACCGCACCAACCGCCTGCAAAGCGTGGCGGATGCGGTTAGTGCCAGCGCAGAAGACTGGGATGCGGAAGATTGCGCTTTTACCTACGACGCCAACGGCAACGTCATTTCCATGACCGAGAACGGCCAGCCGGCCATCAGCAACATTCAGTATGATGACCGCAACCTTCCCATCAGCCTGGTGAACCGCGCCGGGCAGACCGTAAACTACCGCTACAACGCCGCCGGGCAAAGGATTTACAAACAAGTGGGCAGCAACCCGGCGGAGCATTATATTTTAGATGAAGACCGGATTTTGGGAATCTTCCGCGGCAGCGGGCTGTTGTACTGGAATATTTACGGCAATGACGGAATAGTTGGCCGGTTGGAAGTCAGCATTCCCCCGGATGAAGAGGCTGGGGAAGGCGCCGGCGGGGAAGAGCCCGGGCCGGGTGCTCCGCAGAAATTGTTCTACCTCAAGGATCATTTAGGCTCTACCCGGGCGGTGATGAACACCAACGGCGCAGTAACGGAAAGCTACGACTATTATCCATTTGGACTAAAAATGCCGGGGCGGATTTACCCGGCCACACCGACGGTAACGAAGAATCTGTTTACCGGCAAAGAACGAGACAGCGAGACAAATTGGGATTATTTTGGGGCGCGGTACTATCATTCGGCTTTAGGAAGGTGGCTGACGGTGGATCCTCTGGCGGATCAATATCCATCACTCTCTCCCTATGTTTATGCTGCCAACAATCCACTATTTTTTATTGATCCTACCGGACAGGTTCTATCTGTCGCAGGCGACAGTACTCAAAGCGCAAATATCCTCCAATTTATATCCGGCCTGAGTCAAAAGGAATTTACCAGCCGGTATTCGGTTAATGAAGGTGTCATCAGTTTTGATTTTAGTGGATTAGATATTACAGGAAATGAAGGGTTAAAACTGCTTCAACAATTAGTAACCTCTAAGAAAGCTTACCTTTTTGAAATACGACAGGTTACCCAGGCAGAAACAGGTGGTTTAGGAGTTGTGAACCGATCAGAAACCCCTCGCAATCCCTGGAGTACAAGCGGCGAGCCGTTACCGGCTGGATTTGATGCACATGTTGTAGTAGGCACTAATGTAGAATGGTTCGATCCAGCCTATAATCTTCCTGTAACTATCGAGAATATTGCTTTTCATGAATTGGCGGAGAGTTATTCGCGTACCGATTTAAGAAAAATTTATGGTGTTGGCCCTGGTGTTGCTGAAAGATATGGGGTCAAACCATTTGAGGGGGCACATTTTGACGCGTTCAAGCGCCATCAAACTTGGGCCACTCAAGGGCGTACATTTTTGCCAATTCATTACCCAGGCCAGCAGCTACGCATCATTTTTAAATAAGGAGAAAACATGTATAAGCGATTCCTCTTTTGCATTCTGCTACTTGATATATTCCCATCCATAGCAGGAGATCAGAAATTGACCTTAAATAAGCAAGGGTTGATCTTTTCTTTAGAGCTTTTGTCATCAAGCCAGTTATCCTACGATGATACTTTAAAAATAAAATATACAGTAACAAATAATTCTATAAATTCCGTCGCTGTTTTGGATCTGAATATCCCCGGAAAGGCTCCCATACAACCTCTTTTTGTTAATGATGAAATGGCTATAGAACTCAATTTGGGCGGTAGAGGAGTAGTAGGATTAAATACAATCTCAAAATTTCGTATTGTCAAGAAGAAAGAGTCTTATTCAATGGTCTTCGAACTTCCAGTTTCTAATTATATTGAAAAGCTTCATGAACATGACAAGCAAAAAAAAATCAATTGGCAGAGAAGAAAAATCAAGGATGTCGCTATGGTAGCCCTAATCGCATATTCAGATGAAGAAGAATTTTACAAAGGGTCTCTGAAAGCAGTAACAGAGTTCGAGGATTATCGAGGATACCTTGAAGGATGGGAAGGTACCGATGTAGAAGCATTCCTGACAATGATCGAACTCTCTGGGATAACACTTGAAATTAATTTACTAAATTCGCAACAGTAATTCCAAATGGAAAAATTAGAGGTACAGAAAATCCGCCGGTTGGATTTCTCCCAAAGGGAAGCATTCGCTCGTGACAGCTACGCATTGGTAACGGTGAGCGGCTCTCCCCACAACACCATTGAGCTGCACAAGAAATACGTGCAGCGTACTTCCACCAGCGCCGAGTGCGGCATTGGCACGCGTATTCGCCCGTAGGCAACGGTAAACTACCGCTACAATGTAAATGGGCAACGGACGGCGCGGTGGTGGAGAGTTACGACTACTACCCCTTTGGCCTGAAGAATAAAAACCGGGAAGGTTTTATCCCGGAAGTTACAGGGATGGCAACGTTTTAGCCGGGATGCCGGAGCGGGGATTACCAAAAACCTCTTTACCGGTAGGTAAAGCGGTTCATTTTGGCCACCATGAGGTGGTGGAACAGTTTCTGGCGAAGGATGCGTAAAGTGTTCAAGTTACCAAAGCACTATAACACTAAATTCCCGGCCTTTTCCGGCCCTCTCCTGTCAACCCGCACGGTGGGGATGCCTTCGGGAGGGGGCCGGAAAGGGTCTGCGGGGGAGCGAATTGGCAATTGCCAATTGGTAATTGACAATTGGCAATTAAAAAAATATCAGCCGGGTTGAGCGCGGTGAGCCATGATCGGGGAGTTTTTGAAAGAATATCGCGGCCTGCATTCGCTGAGCGGGAACGCGGAGGCGGCGGATTACCGCAAGCTGTCCATCGACAGCCGCAGCTTGCAGCCGGGGGAGCTGTTCCTGGCCCTGCGGGGCGAGGCGCACGACGGGCACGACTATATCGCCGCGGCGCTGGAAAAGGGCGCCGCCGCAGTGGTGGCGGAGAAAAAATGGCGGGAGAAAAACCGCGCGGCGCAAGCGTTCTCCCAACGCCCCTTCATTGTGGTGGAAGACAGCCTGCACTTTTTGCAGCAGTTGGCCGCCTGGCGCCGGCGGCAATTTGACATCGAAGTGGTCGGCCTCACCGGCTCCAATGGCAAAACCACTACCCGGGAGATGATCGCCGCGGTGCTGGCGACCCGTTTCCGGGCCTTCCAGTCGCAGGGGAACAAGAACAACCACATCGGGTTGCCCCTGATGCTCCTGCAACTGGGCGAGCAGACCGAGATGGCGGTGCTGGAAATGGGCATGAATCACCCCGGGGAGATCGCCCTGCTGGCCGGCCTGGCAAAACCCACCGCCGCCCTGGTGACCAACGTCGGGAAGGCGCACCTCGGGTTCATGGGCAGCTTAGAGGCCATTTACCGGGAAAAAATTTCCCTGTTCGAGGCCCTGGAGCCTTCGGCCCCCATCTTTTTGAACATGGAAGACCGCTTTTTGCGGAATTATCCCCGCGCCGGGCGCAAGGCGATTACCGTGGGATATAATTCCGGCAACGACGTGCGCGGCAGGGTGGAGTTCATCGACCGCTACGGGCGGGTGAGATTCCGCCTGAACGACGCAGTCTCCATTCAACTGAAGGTTCCCGGAACGCACCAGGTGCTCAACGCCCTGTTAGCCGCGGCGGTGGGGCTGCAGTACGGCGTTTCGGAGAGCGAGGCGGCGCAAGCGCTGGAAAATTTTGCCCCGGCAAAGCAGCGCATGGAGATTCTGGAGAAAAACGGCATTGTGTTCATTAACGACGCCTACAACGCCAACCCGGATTCCATGCGCGCGGCCCTGAACTACCTGGCCGGACTGCGAAACGGGCGGGGAAAACGGATCGCGGTGTTAGGAGACATGTTAGAATTAGGCGAATTCGCCGAAACCGAGCATCGCCGGTTAGGAGAATTCCTGGCCGAGAAGCCGGTGGACCTGGCGCTGCTCTACGGACCGCTCTCCGGTTTTATTCTGCAAGGCTTCGAAGAAAAGGCCGGCAGGGGTAAGCGAGCGTTCCATTACCGAACCCATGAAGAGATCGCCGCGCATTTACAACAAGTTTTGCAGCCTCACGACGTGGTGCTGCTGAAAGGGTCGCGGGGGATGAAAATGGAAAAAGTTTTGGAGGCTTTTTGAGTGTTATGGTGTTCAAGTGTTCGTGTGTTCGAGTAACATGAACACATGAAAACTCGAACACCCAAAAACAGGTAAAAATATGCTGGCAGATTTTCTATTCGAATTCCGGGACTATTTTTTCGGGTTCAACCTGTTCCGCTACATCACCGTGCGGGCGGCGTTGGGAGCGATCACCGCGCTGCTGTTCAGCTTTGTGATCGGCCCGAAAATCATCCGCCTGCTGCATAAAAACCAGATCGGGGAGGAAATCCGTCATGACGGGCCGGCCAGCCACCAGGCCAAGAAAGGCACTCCCACCATGGGGGGATTGATCATCTTAGGCGCGGTGCTGATTTCCGTGTTGCTGTGGGCCAAATGGAGCAATTATTATATCCGCATGATCTTCCTGGCCACCTTCTGGATGGGCGCGGTCGGTTTCATCGATGATTACCTGAAAGTGGTGAAAAAATATAAAAAAGGACTGATCGGGCGCTATAAAATGGCCGGGCAGATTGTGTTGGGGCTGATTTTCGGCAGTTTGATCTACTTTAACCCGGAGTTCGTGGAAAAAGGCTATAACGCCAACACCAGCGTGCCCTTTTTCAAGAACCTGGAAATGCAGTTCGGGTGGTTATACATCCCATTGATCGTGTTCGTCATCGCCGGGACCTCCAACGCGGTGAACCTTACCGACGGCCTGGACGGCCTGGCGAGCGGGTTGATCGCCATCGCCATGCTGGCGTTTGCGGGAATGTGCTACGTGACCGGCAACGCGGTGTTCAGCGATTACCTGAACATCATCTTCCTGCCCGGCAGCGGGGAATTGACGGTGTATTGCATGACCATCGTGGGCGCGGCCACGGGATTCCTGTGGTACAATACCCATCCCGCGGAGGTATTCATGGGCGATACCGGCTCCCTGGCCCTGGGAAGCACCTTAGGCGCGGCGGCGGTGCTCATCAAAAAGGAGATTTTCCTGATCCTGATCGGGGGTATTTTCGTGGCCGAAACCCTCAGCGTGATCATTCAGACCAGTTATTTCAAATATACCCGGAAGCGTTACGGGCAGGGCCGGCGGGTGTTCAAAATGGCTCCCCTGCACCACCATTTCGAGCTGAAAGGCTGGCCGGAAAGCAAAGTGGTGGTGCGCTTCTGGATCGTGGGAATTCTGTTGGCCATGTTAACGTTGACGACGTTTAAAGTGCGGTAAAAATGCAAAGTGAAAAGTGAAAAGTGAAAAGTGAAAAATGCAAAGTGAAAAGTGCAAAATGAAAAATAGGTAGTCTCCCTATCGAGTGTTGCTGGTCTAAATTACCTTGTTTCTACCATGGAAACTGTCCAAAATCGCAGAAAATTGGTCTAAAAATCGACTTTTTTCTCCTGGAATCCATTAGCAACACTCAA
>WYBG01000430.1 GCA_011526015.1 Deltaproteobacteria bacterium
CCCCTTTGTCATGCCCGAATGTCTTTATCGGGCATCCACAGGCCTAAAACTTATAGATTCCCGATAGAAACATTCGGGAATGACCCAGGAGAAAGGGTTCAACAACTTAGTGCGCAATGCACTAGGTTTCTACAAAACGGGAGACAAGCTTATGCAAATAGCAAAACTGCACCTTTCTTGCACCGAATACAGGTCGGTGTGGTAAATTGTAAGTCTGTATTTATACTAACACCCATCGGCTAAAATTGGGTTTGCTTTTCTTACCTTAAACGTCTATTTTGCATATGGTAGTAAGATAATAGAACATGGAAAATTGATCATTATGATTTTCATGTTGACCAGAAATATATTTTGAAATGGTTATTGTGATTCATGACTTGTTGATAAACAAGCGGCTGTCATTTAGGTACGAATATGAAAATATATGAATTAATATGGCCAGAAGATAGAATCGAACATATATCAAATCATGGGATAAAGCCCGAAGAGGTAGAAGAGACATGTTTTAGTAAAGCATTTATTCAACGTGCTAAATCAGAGGGAAAAAATCCAGTCTATTATGTACTTGGTCAGACGAATGCCGGAAGATACCTTTTTTGTGTGATAATACAATTCCCCGACGGAAAAGGTTACCCGGTGACCGCACGACCGATGACTGATAAAGAAAAAAAGCGTTTTAATAAATGGAGAAACAAATGAGCAAATTAACTATTCCCAAGACAGACTCTATTCAGGAATTGGCACATTTCTGGGATACTCATGATCTCACTGATTTTGAAGGTGATTTAGAGGAAGTTAAAGAGCCAGTATTTGAACGTGATATTATTGTTAATATTCATTTAAAACAAGATGAGGCTGAAAGACTTAAACAACTTGCGAAATTAAAAGGTCTTTCCTCTTCGGATTTGATTCAAGAATGGGTGCGAGAAAGAATTCAACACGCTTAATATTTTTCTTGCTGCAAATGAATTTAGATGAAGACCTTTTCCCAAGAATTTGATTCCAATATCAAACTTCCGCAATAGTGCCGATACTACTGGTACAGTTGCTTTTGTCATATCAAAGTTTCATGGATCAAGTAAGGTTTGTGGCATTTTAAAAAGACAAAAAGCCATTTTTTATTTATATTTGTTCGGTGGTAAATCATAAGGTTTTCTCGTTCAACAACGCCCAAAACCTAACTTTTGTTGGAGCCGATGCAGCCATTTTTAGCTTTTGTTAAAGTTGGTGGAAACATAAAATTACGTGGTGTTAATCCGGTTTTGTGGCCAATTGGCTGCACGGCTCAACATCGCGATAGGCGCAATGCGCACTCCGGCCTCCCGGGCATCCGTCGCGCCTGAAAAATTGAAACCCCTCTTTGAACTCTCCTGAATTATCATTATCTTTTTTCTGCGGCAATAAGGTAAGTATGCACTTAATCGTGGTTGAGGTGAAAGCGCAAAACTCAGCAACCAACTCGTTCCAAAACTCCTGTTTTGGAACGCAATAATCGTGGAAACTCTGTTTCCGGCCACAAAAAGCGCAGAACTTGCACGCGAAACTCCAGTTTCGCGTGCAATTACGTTCCCAAAGAGACTTTGGGAACGAGGTTTCGCGGATTTTGTCTCCGACCACGTTTAAGCGCACACTTACCGGCAATAATCCCCCCGAAAACTACCATTGATTTGAACGAAACGGATTTTGTTCTCGCGAATGTTCTGAACGGCCAGGATTTGTAATACTGTTTTGAACGGACTTTGCGTGGTATTGTCATTCCTGCGAATGCCGGAATCTCAGCAATGGCAAAGGGATTCCGGCATAAACCCGGAATGACATCAAGACCTGAACGATTCAAAACAGCATAAGCTACTACAAACCGGAATCGTTTCGTCGTTTTTACAAATCGGAAGGAGGAGCATTCCATGCGGGTTCTCTCGATCCTCGTCGGTTTAACCATATTTAGCGGCGCATCCGCCCAGGTCATCCTCACCGAAGTGATGTTCGATCCCGCCGGCCCCGAGGCCAGCGATGAATTCGTGGAAATCTACAACCTCGGCAGCGAGCCGGTGGATCTCTCCGGCTGGCAGGTCGGCGACGGAACCGGGTTCGACAACCTGGCGGAAACGCCCGGCAGCGGCCTCATCCTGCAAGCGCAGCAATACGCGGTCATCCTGGATCTGGATTATTTTCTCGACTCTTCCTCCACCTACAACGCCCTCATCCCGCCCGAAGCGTTGATCCTCACCATCGAGGGTACTACCCTGGGCAGCGGGGGATTGTCCAACAGCACCGCCGAGACGGTCATGCTGCTCAACGCCGCGCAGGATACGGTGCAGCGCTATTTATATTCCATCGGAAATACCCCCGGCTACAGCGACGAAAAAATCGAATTGGCGGAAGATAATTCCCCCGCCAACTGGGGCGACAGCCGCCGCTTGCACGGCACCCCGGGGTCGCGCAACACCCTCACCCGCCCGGTCTTTGACCTGGCGATTACCCGCTTCGAGCTGCTCGGCACCGCCCTGGCGGCCGGCGGAAACGCCCCCTTCGAAATGGTGATCAAAAATCTGGGGCGGGTTGTTATCGGAGACTTCCGCTGGGAAACCTTCTATGATTGGAACCATAACCGCTTGCCGGATGAGGATGAAATTCAAGGCATTACCCTGTATTCCGCTTTCCTGCAGCCGGATGATTCCCTGGAAATCGCGGAAGAATTCCGCAACATTCCTTTCGGAGAAGTCCCTTTCGGCGTGGCGGTGTGGGTCAACGCCGATGAAGACTCCGGCAACAACGTTATGGTCACGAGCGCCCTGGTGGATAATCCCGCCGGCGTGGGGCTGGTGATCAACGAAATTATGTTCGAGCCTGAAACCGGCCTGGCGGAGTGGGTGGAGCTATACAATCGCGGCAGCGAACCGTTTAACCTGCGCTATCTCTTCTTCGCCGATGCCCGGGATACCATCGCCGTCAGCGCCGGGGATGATTTCCTGGAGCCGGGCGGATTTATCGTGCTGGGGGGAGATTCCGCCATCGCCGGGCAATACCCGGTCGCCCCGGAACAATTGCGGGTGAGCCCCCGCTTTCCGGCCCTCAACAACGATGTTGACGACCTGCGCCTCCTGGGGCCGACCTTTATCACCTACGACCGGGTCAATTATTCGGAGGATTGGTACGGCCGGGAGGTGGAGCCGGGAACTTCCCTGGAAAAACTCAATCCCGCTTTTAACGGGCAAATCAAACAGAATTGGGCCGCTTCGGCGGCGCCGGGCGGCAGCACCCCGGGCAGGGAAAACTCCCTGCTGATTACTGCCCTCCCGGCGCAGGGGCAATTGCAGATTACCCCCAATCCCTTCTCCCCGGACGGCGACGGGGTGGATGATTTCGCAGCGATCTACGTTCAACTTCCCGTGGAAACCGCCTTTATAAACCTGCGCATTTTCGATACCCGGGGACGCATGATCCGCCGCCTGGCCGATGGAGAACCGGCGGCCAGCCGGGGACAATTTGTGTGGGATGGGAAAGATGAGCAGGGGAGAATCGCGCGAATCGGCGCCTATGTTTGTCTGCTGGAAGGATTGAATGCGGAGCGGCAGGTGCATATCGGGTTGAAAAAGGTGATTATTTTGGTGAAGAAATGAGAAGTAAAAAGGGAAAAGTAAAAAGCTTGCCCTGGGCCTGACGAAGGGTGAGAAGTAAAAAGTGGGAAATGAAAAAGCCTGCTTACTGAAAGCTGAAGCCTGACCGCTGAAGGCTGACTCCTGCATTCCCCGCAAAAAAGCATTGCAAAGCCGGGGGCGGAAGCCTAAATTTTCCGCGCCCCGGTGCAGGTTGTTCTTCAACGGCCTGTAAGTGACGGGGCGGAGCTGTGCCCGTTGAACATTGAAGAATGAAGATTGAAGATTGGAGGGGCGGGCAGGTCTTGCCAACTCGTTCCAAAACTCCTGTTTTGGAACGCAATAATCGTGGAAACTCTGTTTCCGGCCACAAAAAGCGCAGAATTCGCACGCGAAACTGGAGTTTCGCGTGCAATTACGTTCCCCAAGAGACTTTCGGAAAGAGGTTTCGCGGACTTTGTCTCCGACCACGTTTAAGCGCACACTTACCGATATTGCGCCGGGAACGAAAATGCAACATTAGCCCCGCCTTTCCGGGGTAAACTCTTCCGAGAAGTAAAAACTCTGTTTTCTCTGTGTCTTTTGCATGGTGAGTTTATCGAACCATGTGTTAAAATGCGTAACATCAGTGAGTAAGATAACCTTCACCCTTCACCCTTCACCCTTAATCCTTCACCCTTACGCTAAGCACTCACGAATTCCAACCGAAATCAGGAGCAAACCCAACATGAAGCAAACCTTTCAACTGGCGGTAATCGGCTGCGGGCGCTGGGGATTGAACCATCTCCGAACCGCGCTGCAAATCTTCGGCAAAGAGGTAAAATACGCCTGCGACATCGACCCCGCCAGGCAGGAAACAGTGCAGAATCTTTCGGCTTCGCTGAAGACCGGTGCTTCCCTGCAAATCCGTTTTACCACGGATATCCGGGATATTTTGAAGGACCCCGGCATCGACGCGGCCATTCTCGCTACCCCGGCGGAAACCCATTACCCCCTCGCCAAATCCCTTTTGGAAAGCGGAAAGCACGTTCTGGTAGAGAAACCGCTGGCGCTCTTTTCCTACCAGGCCCGGGAGTTGGAACAGCTCGCCGCAAAGCAGAAACGGATCCTGATGGTCGGCCACCTGCTGCTCTTCCACCCCGCCATTCGCAAAATCAAACACATGATTCAAGAAGGCATTTTGGGAAAGCTCCAATACGTCTATAGCAACCGCCTGAACCTGGGCACCGTGCGCAAGGAGGAAAATATCCTCTGGTCCTTCGCCCCGCACGACATTTCGGTGCTGCAATACTTTATCGGGAAAGACCCCCTGGAAATCGACGCCAAAGGGGGCATCTTTTTGCAGCCCGGCATCCACGACGTCACCCTCACCACCCTCACCTATCCCGATAATATCCAGGCGCACATTCACGTCAGTTGGCTGCACCCCTTCAAGGAGCACCGCCTCGTGGTCATCGGCGATAAGAGCATGGTGGTGTTCGAAGATACGAAAGAGCGCGATAAACTGGTTCTCTATCCCAAGGGGATCGACTGGATCAAGGGCGAGCCGATCAAACGCGACGAGGGTTTCCAGGCCATTGGGTATGAAGATACCCCGCCGCTGCAAGCGGAGCTGGCGCATTTCCGGGAGTGCGTGCTCAAGCAAATAACCCCGCTTACCGGCGGGA